>CAZGOK010000130.1:0-2581 GCA_964527665.1 uncultured Sphaerochaeta sp. | reverse complement strand
GCCCCACCACCGTTTGCCATCCATCAGGGCAGCATCCCAGAAGTGGGAGCTATCCCCTACGCGGTCTTGCCACTCACTGCCATAGTTGAAGACCTCGATCCCAAAGAAGCAATTCATATCTTCCACATCACGGTACTGCAACAGGGACCAGTGGGGATGGTTGAGCATGATCAAGTAGTCATCCTGGGCCTCCCTGATGAATGCCATTGTCCCCTCATGGGTACCGACTGCGAACTCGTGCCTATGTTCATACAGGCTTTTCTCTCCCTTCTGCAGCACGTTGAGATGCACGCGTTTGTCATGAATGTAGCAGGTAAGCTCAAAGCCGGGAATAAGGACCAGACCTTCATGTTCATACTGTGTATAGGTGTTGTGGTCTGTAAGAGAGAAGAAGTCGTAGCCTCGCTTATGATATCCATCAAAGAGCTTCTGAGGGGAGAGCTCCCCATCAGAGACGGAGGAATGAGCGTGCAGGTTCCCTTTCAGCCAGATACCCTCTTGTTTTGAAAACATATTCTGTTCCATCGTCATCTCCACTTGTTGCTATAGGAACATACCCAGGTACTACCGAAGGTATCGTAGTTCTCCCATTCTAAAATTTGTATCCCCATACCCATCAGATCGCTGGCAATCCATGCTTGCTCAGTCACCTGCGTAACAAACAAGCCTTGCCAAGGACTCTACGCTAGAGCCGAAGCTTACTTAGGCTGAAGTTGATCAAGCTCTTATTGAAACGCTGAAGATCATCATCACCGACCCAATCTTTGATTTCTTCATACTCCTCACTTTCGGGATCCGCGAGGATATCGACCATATTCTCATACCCATAGGTTCCTCCACAGTCCTCCCAAGGGGCGTCACCTTCCCCTCCGGTACAAAGGATGGTTGGCTCTTCCGCTTGCAACACCCTTTTGCCAATCCTGATGGTATGTAGCCAGTTATCGCCGAAATCATAGAGGTAGGAGAAACTCTTGATGGCGTGAGAGAGGTTGTAAAGATGGATTTCTCGCTCATCGATTAGGGTTTCATTAGAGCTGAGCGTCCCTAAAAAATCTGAAAGCCTGCCGATATAGGTTTTCTTGTTAATCTTAAATCTGTGCAGGTGCATATCATCCCATCCGAACCCTATTTGCAGCATCGCATGAAGATGTGCAAAGGTGATGGTAGGGGGAACCAGAAAGTCCCTATAGACTTTGAAGCGTGGAGTCAGGCGTAAGGTAACATGCAGGGGCACTACCATATGCAAAGGCCTCACTATCTCCTTGCTTTCTGTTTCCAAGGCCTCCCCCAAAGCAAGGGAGGGGACAATGCGTTTCTTCTGGTAGGTCACCGCTTGCTGCCTGAGATCCTTTGCCGTTGTCACAATATCTGAATCCGGAGCTACAGTAGCTTTGATCAACTTGTTGACTCGGGCTAGGAGGTTTTGATTGTTGCTGGAGGTGAAGGTTACCTCTTGGCCTTCCTTGATATACCTTTCCACGTGATCGCTGTCATACCCTTGCTCCAACAAGGCAGAACGGATGGCTTCAAGCAGAAAGGACCCTGAAATATTCGCATTTCCCACACTCACCAAGATAGGGAATGCAGTAGCTTCGTTGACGAGCATGACAAATGAGTCATACTCGTCATCATAGAATGCCGTTCCATACCAGCTGTACAAGGGGTCATACTCAGCGAGGGGTATCTTTACTGGGTAGAAAAGTGAGTCGTACAGTGTGCGCGAACAGTTAATCACCATATGTGCCTCCAATTTTGCCTCAATTCTACCAGAAGGGAGTTTGTATTTCTACAGAAACATAGTTCTGTAATCTGCAATGGTGAATGAGAACTGATCGAGATGCTGTTCAATAGGAAGGGGTTTTGAAGTATGCTTGCAGCAGCGGAGCATCCTGTGAGGTTCCAAGGCAAAAAGGGATATGTGCACGTAGGATAAGGAAGTGGTTATGGTTGAACGTCTGGTCGAATTGTTCTTGAGTCTTGTCGCCATCGACAGTCCGAGTGGAGGGGAGCAGCTTCTCCGTTCCCATGTCCTGGGATTGCTCAAGATGCAGGGAATCTCCTATCAGCAGGACGCCTACGGGAATGTCCTTGCATTCGTCAACTGCAAGGAAAACCCTCCTGTGGCCTTTGCCTGCCACCTGGATACGGTTCCCAACGCTGTTGGGGTCAAAGCTATTATTGAAGATGGGGTGATCCACAGTGATGGCACCACCGCCTTGGGTGCTGATGACAAGATTGGTGTCGCTCTTGCTCTGCTGTTGGCCGAAGATAAGCACCTGTACGGACCCTTTGGCATCCTGTTCACCGTTGAAGAAGAGAGAGGCCTGTTGGGCGCCAAACATCTGGGACCGTCATTGCTCAGGCAGCTTCAGCAGGTCTTTGTCTTTGATACAGGCAGGCCGGTGGGGACGGTCATCATCCAGGCCCCCAGCAAGTTGGACATTCACCTTACGTTCATAGGGAAGGCCGCACACGCCGGTGTGACGCCCGAGCTTGGCATCAGTGCGATCAGCCTTGCAGCCAAAGCGATCACAGCAATGAGGTTGCTCAGGATCGATAAAAATACGACTGCAAACATCGG
>CAZGOK010000129.1:0-6091 GCA_964527665.1 uncultured Sphaerochaeta sp. | reverse complement strand
TCTCCTGTTAGCGAGAATCTCCTGGATGCGACTAACTGGCACATTGATATCCTTCATCCACTCCTCCTCAGGAGATGAGATTGTTTTTGCTTTTCTCTTCTCTTCCCAACACTCGTGTCCCTGTTCAGGTGATGAGCCTAGCCTGATTCATCGGTTAGCTGACCCACTCTTTTTCATGTATTTAGCATATCACAAGTTCAGGTCGTGTACAGATATTCAGGTTTGGTTGGGGAAACAATATTTCTGTTTTGTATCTGTATCCCTCACATGAAGAAGGGCAACCACCTTTCGGTCATTGCCCTTTCCTGCTTATTCCTAGAGCCATTGATGGCTAGCTATGCTACCATTGCCCTATTCTTCTGTGTTGCTTGCCTCTCAGATGACTCTGGGATCTACATCAAGTGAGTAGTCTATGTTTGGGAAGCCAAAGCCGTGGAGCTGGTCGTACTCCTTGAGCACACCCTCAAGGTCCCCCTTCTGTAAGGGTTCTCCCTCGCTTTGCAGCTTCCAACGCTTCTCAACCTCAGCTTGGATATTTTCCTTCATCTCCCAGTCATCAAGGCGGATCCTACCCTCATTATCAGTCGGGACAGCTTCGTTTGCATAGAGGCGGTCGGTGAAGAGGCGGTAGATCTGCTCGGTGCATCCCTCGTGCAGGTCGTTTTCCTTCATCACCTGATACAGCAGCGCCATATAGAGGGGGACTACCGGGATAACTGCACTTGCTCTGGTGACCAAGGCCTTGTTCACCGAGACAAAGGCTTTGCCGTTAATCTGTTGTAGGCTTTTGGTTATTTCTTTAGCACTCCCTTCCAGATGCTCTTTGGCAAGCCCTATGGTACCTTCCCGGTAGACGGGGTAGGTAATCTTTGGCCCGATGTAGGAGTAGGCTACAGTCATTGCATTGGGTGCAAGGAGGTTTTCTTTGAGGAGATAATCTATCCAAAGGGACCAGTCTTCTCCTCCCATCACCTTTGCCGTCTCTTCTGCCTGGCCGTCTTCTGCCGGCTCTATGGTAGCCTGCTTGACTACAGGGCTATCCATATCAACCGAAAGGGCAGTGAAGGCTTCCCCGATGGGCTTGAGGACCGAGCGGTAGGTCACCCCAGTTGCTGGGTCGGTGCGAAGGGGGGAGGCCAGGCTGTAGATGACCAGGTCTACCTGTTTGAGTGTTTCCCTGATTTTTTGGGCAGTCTTCTCTTTTGTCTCGTTGGAGAATGCATCGCCAAAGACCGACTCTGCCTCCAAGCCAGCTTCTTTTGCCTGTTTTTCAAAAGCCATCGTGTTGTACCAACCCGGGGTTGCCGTCTTGGTTGCACTCGGCGCCCGTTCGAAGGAGACGTTCAACGTGTCTGCACCTCCTGCGAAAGCGGAGACAATGCGTGATGAGAGCCCATAGCCAGTCGACCCACCAAGAACTAGTACACGCTTGGGAAAGGTCTCAGGGGTAACAACTCTGTAGCGGGTGTTGTCCGTTTGTTTTGTATGCTTCTTGACCCAATCGATCTGGTCTTGCACATACTGGCGGCACCCGAGGGGGTGGGCAGTTAACGTTACATTTCGCAGAACCTTTTTTGTAATGATCACAGAGATACTCCCTTATTTCGTTCCATTGATATTAACATCACCACCGCCTACGATGCACATCCATGATGCCTCAGCAGCCTTTTTCCCGTTCACGGTAATGGTGCCGCTTTGGCGCAGCATGATCTGCGAGACACGGGTGTTGTGCACCTCGATGATGGCAGTGTCCCCTGGACGGACCTGAGCGCGGAACTTTGCCTTGTCCACAGTGCCCAGGACAAAGAATGCCCCGTGGGGGAGGATGCCTACCTGACACAGGCCTGCTCCTCCACACTGTGCCATGGTCTCGATCAGGATGACTCCGGGCACTACAGGGTAGTGGGGAAAGTGGCCCTTGAAGAACCAGTCATCCTCCTTGAATAGACGCCTTGCGACGGTATGCTTCTCATCTGCTTCCAATAGCTCGTCTACAAAGAGGAAAGGGTCGCGATGGGGAAGCAGTTCCTCCAGTGTTTCAAATTGTTCACTCATGGGTGTTGCTCCTTATGCTTGGGTATAGGGTTTGAAGACCAGGACTCCGTTATGTCCGCCAAACCCTAAAGAGTTGCTGACAGCGTAGCGAATTGTACCATTCATACCCTTGTTCGGTACATAGTCAAGATCGAGACCTTCATCGGGTGTGGTGTAGTTGAGGGTGCAAGGGAAGTACTGGTCGCGCAAGGCGAGCAGACACACTATAGCCTCGACGGCCCCGGCAGCCGCTATCAAATGCGAGGTCATCGACTTGGTGGAGGAGACCTTAAGCTTGTAGGCATGATCGCCAAACACCTGTTTTATGGCCTTGGTCTCCATCGAGTCGTTGGCTGCCGTCGAGGTGCCGTGGGCATTGATGTAGTCCACCTCCTCAAGCTTGGCCCCTGCCATGGCGATGGCATCGCGCATTGCACGTGCTGCCCCGTCTCCTTCAGGGTTGGGAGCGGTCAGGTGGTAGGCATCACACGTCATGCTGTACCCACCGATCTCCCCGAGGATGGTGGCTCCACGTTCAAGTGCGTGTTCCAAGGACTCAAGTACCAGGATGCCTGCACCCTCACCCATGATAAAGCCGTCACGATTCTTGTCAAAGGGTCGGCAGGCAAGGGAGGGGGTGTCATTGTACTGTGTTGAAAGGGCCTGGATGCGGCAGAACCCTGCTACCGAGAGCTTGGTTATGGCCGCCTCGGTACCTCCGCTGATGGCCACATCCGAGAGACCGAAGCGGATGGAGTTGAAGGCGTCCCCGATGGCATCGGTGCCTGAAGCACAGGCAGTAACCGTTGTGCGGCAGGGTCCCTGGAAGCCGAAGTGGATGGCGATGTTACCCGCCGCCTCATTGGCGATGAGCTTGGGGATGGTCAGGGGGGCTACCGCATGGGGGCCCCTCTCATAGAGCTTGTAGAGGTTCTCCTCCACCACTTCAAAGCCTCCGATGCCATTGCCTAGGTAGACACCGCTTCTGAACGGGTCATACAACCCCTCCTTCAGCCCAGCCTGGTCCATAGCCTGCACTGCAGCGTAGACGGCAAACTTGGTGAAGTCAGCCATACTGCGTGTCTCCTTGCGGTCAAGTAGGTCCGAAGGATCGAAATCAACGATCTCTCCGGCGATCTTTGCAGGGTAGTCGGTTGTATCGAACTTGGTGATGGGTCCGACTCCGCTCTTGCCATCCTTGATGTTCTGCCAGAACTCATCGACTCGCTTGCCCAAAGGGTTAACCGTGCCCATTCCTGTTACTACGACGCGTCTTGCATTATTCATATGTATATCTCCCATACTTACATTGCCATCCCACCATCAACAGCCAACACTTGGCCGGTGATGTAGGAAGCCTTCTCTGATGCGAGGAAGGCCACTGCGTGGGCCACCTCTTGTGCCTTTCCAATCCTAGAAAGGGGGATCTGCGTATTGAGGCCCTCTTTCAAGGCCTCCGGCAGGACAGCGGTCATCGCTGTCTGGATAAACCCGGGGGCCACCACATTCACCCGTACATTTCGGCTGGAGAGCTCACGCGCAAGGCTTTTGGAAAATCCAATCAGACCAGCCTTGGAAGCAGCATAGTTTGACTGTCCGCCATTGCCCATGATGCCCACCACACTCGATATGTTGATGATCGCCCCCCGCCTCTGGCCTGCCATAAGGCGCCCTATCCTGCGCGAGGTCAGGAAGGCTCCTGTCAGGTTCACTGCAAGCACCTCGTCCCAGGCCTCATCCTTCATCCGCATGATCAGGCCGTCTCGTGTGATGCCGGCGTTATTGACCAGTATATCCACGCTTTTTGCTTCCTTGATGACGAGTTCAACCGCCTCCTGGACAGAGGCCCTGTCGCCCATATCGCACGCAACCCAGGTGAGGCTGCTTTGTTGCTCTGCCGCCTTTTCTTTAAGTGAGGCTGTTTCCCCTTCACTTCTGGAGAGATACCAGACATTGCACCCCTCGCCCAGGAGCTCTTCCACTATTGCCATGCCGATGCCCCTGGAGCCACCGGTTACCAGCGCATTTCTTTTCTCTTCCATTTCAGGTCCTCTCTCCTATTGCTTGGATCTCACCTTCTCGTCCCAAGGGGGTGCAGAAAGCAGGTAGTCCGCTATTTTTCCATAGTCCGGTAAGGACCGTCCCCGGTCCCACCTCTGCCACCATTGGCTGTTCTTGTATGGGTGTATTGCCCATCGTCTCTTTGATACTGCTGGCTGCCTGCATCACCTTTGTCCACCGCACAGGGTTTGCCAGCTGCATGGCCAAAAGCTCTTTGGCTCTCTTGGCTGTAGTAACCTCTTCAGATGTAACCGATGAGATGACCCTTTCTTTAGGATCATCGAACTGCAGACCTTGCAGGTACGAGGAGAACTCCTCCAACGCATCCTGCATGAAGGGTGTGTGGAAGGCTCCTGATACCTTCAGGGTAAGGACCCTTCTCGCTCCTGCCCCAATGAGGTGGGGCTTGGCCTCTTGAATGGCACTTTCCAAGCCTGCAATGACCACCTGGTTCGGTCCGTTGTCATTGGAAGGGAAGAGGGAGCTGATGTCGCACTCCTTGAGGACTGCCTCCACCTTCTCGAAGCCCATGCCGATGACAGCGGCCATGCCAAGCTTGCCATGCTTCTCTTCTATCCTTGCTCCGGCCAGGGCCATAAGAAGCGATCGTTTCTGCACGAGCTTGAAGAGGATTTCATCAGAGATGATGCCTCCCCCTGCATAGGCAGACAGTTCGCCGAGGCTCAGGCCTGTATGGCAGAGTGTGGTGAAGCCCAGTTCGGAGAGCCTCACGTGTGAGGCCCGATTGGCCAGGGTGACAACAAGCTGGGTGACCTCTGTTTGTTTGAGGTCATCCTCACTTCCTGTCGATAGCAGGCTATGCAAATCTGTATGCGTTACCTCCGAGGCAAGGGCAAAAAGGTCCCTGACCTTCTTTGATGCTGCATAGAGGTCCAGGGCCATCTTGGGTTCTTGCGATCCCTGTCCTGGGTAGAGTGCGATGATATTTACCATTGTATGAGTGTTCCTCCATAAGTGAGTCCGGCTCCGAATCCTACAAAGAGGATCTTCTGACCGGTTTTGAGCAATCCTCTCTCCTCCATTTCCGCCAATGCTATGGGGATGGAGGCTGCCGAGGTGTTCGCATATCTGTCGATGTTCATATAGAAGCGGTCGGAATCGAAGCCGTAGCGCTTGGAGCACGCCGCGATGATTCTCCTGTTTGCCTGGTGAGGCACTACCCAGGTGATGTCGGCGAAAGTGAGGTCGTTTCGCTTGAGCAGTTCCAGCACCGTATCTCCGATCGCCCTGACAGCAAAGGCGTATACCGCCCTTCCTTCCATGGTGATGGTCTTCGTATCCTTGGTGATGGCCAGTGCCAGCGACCCCGATCCCTCTGCATGGAGGGTTGAGTCGATGATGCCCTTCTGCTCTTCTGTCCTTTCAAGGAGGACACACCCAGCCCCATCGCCAAACAGCACACAGGTGTTGCGGTCCTTCCAGTTGACCACGTCCGAGAGCTTTTCAGAGCCAAAGACCAGGGCACGGGTCATGGAGCCGCTCATGATCATGGCCCTGGCAACTTCCAGTGCGTAGATGAAGCCGGTGCACCCGGCTCCGATATCAAGGGCGGCCGCCCCCTTGATGCCGAGCTTCTCGGCCACGATGCACGCTGTGGAGGGAAAGCCGTAGTGGTCGGCTGTGGCTGTAGCCACAACTATGCCGTCTATCTCGCCCTTATCTCTGTTGCTTTTTGCAAAGAGGTCAAGGGCTGCCTTGACTGCAAGGTCGGAGCACTGTTCGTCCTTCTCTGCTATGCGTCGCTCTCGAATGCCTGTGTGGGAGTGGATCCACTCGTCACTGGTCTCAACCAGACGGGCAAGGTCTTCATTGGTGACTATCCTGGTGGGTACGTAGAGCCCGATAGCTGAGATATATATAGGTTGTGGAGACTTCACTGTCTTCTCCTTAGGTTCGGATCGTCCGCCCATTAACGGGCATGATAGTGTATGTATATTACAATATTATGCTTTGTGTCAATATTGACACTAAAAGT
>CAZGOK010000128.1:0-6100 GCA_964527665.1 uncultured Sphaerochaeta sp. | reverse complement strand
CATGTGCATGGACCAGGGTGTGGCCATCATCATGAGTAAGGGGCTGTAGAAGAAATTTAACGAATTCATTGAGTACTATGATAAAGATATTTTTATTGGAGCTGGAAACCAGATCAGAAGGAAGGTTAAAGCTGCCGATGAGTTGAATATTACCAATCGAGTCAGAAAACTGGCTGAGATTTTCGGTACATTCAAGAATCCAGACAAGGAAACAGTACTCACCCCATGGCGTGTA
This sequence comes from uncultured Sphaerochaeta sp., assembly GCA_964527665.1. Lineage (GTDB taxonomy): Bacteria > Spirochaetota > Spirochaetia > Sphaerochaetales > Sphaerochaetaceae > Sphaerochaeta. Next base: position 5,865 of record CAZGOK010000128.1, on the reverse strand, counting down.
GTGAACATGCATATGGGAGACTGTCTTGGTGGTTATGATTTCTTTGACGAAAAACACTCAGAATTTCTTGAAGAGCCCCGCTTTATAGACCATGGAGAAGTCACTGCAGCAACTGTGGCTAATACTGATGCGAAGCTTCTTGAAATCAACTCAAAGTCAGGTTTATACCCATTGTATATTGCCTACAGCATTTATAGAAAACGAATTGATTCATACAATGATGATGAAAAAACAACTGAGCTGCAGGATAAACTCTGGAGGCAGACTCTACAGGAGAATGTCTTTGTAATTTGCAAGACGGAAATGGCGAAACTCATCACAAAAAGAACGCTCTTGGGGTACAAGGGTGGAAAGATCAATGCCCATTATTTTGAAGACCTTATTAATCAGTTCAAGAACAAGTCAGAACATGTCATTAGAAAAATCAACAGTAGGAATTACTGGAATTTAGAAGGAAATGCTGGAAGTGCATTACCTGTTTATCAGCTATTCGTTGAAGAGTCTATAAGGATGAACCCTAATTATATCTCTATGATTATTCCTGCTCGTTGGTATATTGGTGGCCGGGGTCTAGATGCTTTTAGAACAGAAATGTTGAACGATAAAGGGATTTCTATCCTCCATGATTACCCTGATGCAAATGATTGTTTCAACGGTGTAGAAATTAAAGGAGGTATTTGCTATTTTCTAAGAGAGAGGAATAATTACCCTATTTGTAATATCTATACTCATAAAGCAAAACTTTCAACACATATTCAAAGGCCATTGCTAGAGCCTGGTATGGACACTTTCATAAGATATGAACAACAAGTATCTATTTTGAAGAAGGTTCTTGCTTTCAATGAGAAAAGCTTTTCCGAGATTGTAAGCCCGAACGACCCATATGGGTTTGATGTTAGAATTAATAATAGTTACAAGAGGGTTCGAGCTCCATACAAATTAGAACCCTTCAAGGATTCTGTTTCATTTTATTATAATGGTTGGAGAAAAGATGGAATTGGTTACGTCAACCCAAAGTACATTAGAAAAGGAAAGGAGTGGGTATCGAAGGTAAAAGTTTTGGTTCCTAGAGTGTGGGGAACTGGAGAAATTCAACAAGACTGGGTAAATCCTTTTATTGCTGGGCCTAATTCTTGTAGTACAGAAACATACTTAACAGTTGGTCCTTTTAGTTCTGAATCAGAAGCAACTAATGTAATTTCATACACTCAAACACGATTTTTTCATCTGATGGTTTCTATTTTGAAGAATACCCAGCAAGCGATGCAGCGAGTATATACTTATGTTCCTGCACAAGATTTCTCAAAACCATGGACGGACAAAGAACTGTATGCAAAATATGGATTAACTCAGGATGAGATTGAATTTATTGAGTCAATGATCAAACCTATGTGACAAAGTCTCTTCAATGACTTTTATTCTACAGTTACATGATAATCCTTCCAATCGTCCTAGGTGGATTGATCGTATGAAAGCTAATATCGATGGAACCATCAACTGAGATTTCGGCAAGGGAATAGCGTCCTGGAGCATTTTCTTTCTCAGGGTAAGCTTCAAGAAGAGAAGGCATAGAAATGTAGGGAATCTGTCCGTCTTTAGAAAGATAAAACCAATGCACATGACCATTACAATATGCAACTATATCTGTCTTTATCTAATTGTGCGTTGGTAACTCCCTTTCCCCTTTTTGTGTCAAAGCCCGGTTCTGGGCTAATTCCCTTTACTTATCCCCAATCTCCGGCACTATGCAGATGAACACAAAAGGCTCATCCCCTGTCTGGGAGAGCTGATGCAGGATGTCAGAAGGAACATAAGCAGTAGATCCAGCCTTAAGAGGATAGTCCTTGCCATCCATGAAGAGCATTCCCTCACCTTCCACACCATAGATGATGTGTTGCCATGGATGGGTATGGCGGGGTGCGAAGCCTCCCTTGCCCAGGGTGAACATCCTCATGACGTGGTCCTTCCATCCCTGTTCCGGGCCTACGAGTACCTGTTTGGTAACCTTGTTGGAAGAGGGACTCTCTATCTGCTTTTTCTCAATCTCATCGCGATGTGATACAAACATGCTGTTTCTCCTATTTGCCTTGCAGCTTTTCCATGACCCAATCGGTTCTCGATCCACTCTCACCTGTACTGGGGCAGGGCCCCTTTCCCAAAAGCTCATTCACTACAGTCTGGATCAGTGGTTGGGCAATATGATCGGGGGGTGTATCTACTTCTATACTCTGCTCACCATCTTTTGTTTTGATTTTGATAGGCTCTGCATTGGCGAAGACAGAGAAGGAGAGTTCCCCCTTGCTTCCACAGATGACAGTCTCATCTTCATCCTTGTACGAGTTGAAGCAAAATATACCGGTTCCCAGGACATCATTTTCATGTTTCCAGCTACCGCTTACAATATCTTCGGCAGCATAGGTCTTGCTCTGGTTTACTGCAAACCCTTGGGCTTCTGTGATGGGCCCTAAAAACCAATCCAAGAGGTCCAAGGCATGCGAGCCAACATCCAAAAGGAGTCCACCTCCAGAGACCTCAGGCCTTACCCTCCAGGAACCACCGTCCTTTCGGTCTTCTTCTGCTATGCTCTGATGCATTGAAACCTGCACATACCTGATCTCCCCAATGATGCCGCTATCGAGCAAGGCCTTGATCTTCAGGAACTTGGGAAGTGCCCTACGATAGTAGGCGCTGAACAGGGGAATCTTCTTCTCTTTGCAAAAGGCGACCATCTTCATGCTCTCCTCACTGGACATGCCCAAGGGCTTCTCACAGTACACTGGCTTACCAGCCTCTGCAGCCTTGAGGGTATACTCCATATGGGCATTGGGAGGGGTGGCGATGTAGATGGCATCCACTTCAGGATCGTCAATAAGCTTCTGGGCATCATCATACCAACGTGGCACGTTATGGCGCTTGGCATAGTCAGCGGCTTTCTCGCCGTTTCGACGCATCACTGCAACAAGTGAGGAGCCTTCGGCCTTCTGCAAGCCCGGTCCGCTCTTCTTCTCGGTTACATCCCCACACCCTATGATACCCCAACGGATAGTTTTCATATGCTCCTCCTTGTTCTGTATTCTTGTAAGAAGTGTTCTTCTTTTTTTCTTCTTTTTACTTTCTGCCTTCAGCCTTGTCCTATTCCTTCTGCTCCCAACCTAGAAGCTTTGAAAGATCATTGCACTCAGTCAGGATGGAAGCGACAATACGTTTTTTGTCCTCCGGATCAAATCTGAACAGGGGCCAGGAAACACTCATCGCAGCTATTGCCCTTCCTGTATAGTCCCTGACGGGGGCCCCTATACACAGGGTCCCCATCTCATGCTCCTCGTCATCGGATGCCCATCCCTGGACTCGGATCTTTTCCAGTTCCGCTCTCAGTGCCTGCTCATCCCTGATGGTATTGGGGGTGAAAGGCTTGAGCGTCACCTTGGTAAGGTAGTGCAGAAGCTCGCGTTCACTCATGTCGCTAAGCAGGACCTTGCCTATGGCAGTACAGTAGAGGGGGATGGTTTTTCCCACTCTGCTGTACATGCGGATAGTGAAGGAGGACTCCTTCTTCAGGACATAGACAGCACTCTTACCCTCGAGAACGCCCATGTGGACAGTCTCACCCAGTTCGGTGCAGAGCTTCTGGGCAACAGGGTTGGCCAGACTGATGAAATCAATATGTTCCAACCCATGTGAACCCAAGGAGAAGAGTTTCAGTGTCAGGCTGTACAGGTCTGTCGGGTCACGATAGACATAGCCCAGACTGACAAGCGTGGAAAGGAACCTGAGCAAGGTGGCCTTGGGTAATTTTGTCTCCTTGGCCAGATGCTCAAGATTAATCTGCTGGTTTTGTGAGAGCGTCTCCAATATGGCGATGGTACGCACCACACCACTGGTCATCTGCTTTTCCCCCTGCAGGTCAGATCCTTTTTCCACCATCTTCTTATCCTTCAAAATAAGTCCTCGCATTCTCAAATGAGATATTCTTGACCACACTGCCCAACATCTTCATATCAGAGGGGATCTCTCCCTCCTCTGCCCATGTGCCGAGTATGTTACACAGAATCCTTCGGAAATACTCATGCCTGGGGTAGGAGAGGAACGAGCGGCTATCGGTAAGCATACCGATGAAACGGGGCAGGAGCCCAAGGTTTCCCAGTACCTTCATCTGCTGTTCCATCCCATCCTTATGGTCTGCAAACCACCATGCCGAGCCTAACTGTATCTTTCCAGGCATCCCGCCCTGGTAGCAACCCATCAGGGATCCCAGGGTATAGTAGTCCTTGGGGTTGAGGCTGTACAGGATGGTCTTGGGCATCTCGTTGGTAGCAGTCAGGGCGCTGAGGAAGGCTGAAAGCCCCTCTGCGATCTCCTTGTCGTGGGATGCATCGAATCCTGTATCGGGTCCGAGGGCCTTGAACATCTGAGCATTGTTGTCCCTGATGGCGGCGAAGTGCAGCTGCATGGCGATGTCACGCTTTGCATATGCCCTAGCCAAATGGGAGAGGACAAAGGTTTTGTAGGCCTCTATCTCAACACTATTGAGCGTTGCCCCGGCAAGCTTCTTGCCAAAGATGGCATTGACTTCACTCTCGCTCTTGAAGACGGCGGGAGCCGTCACCAAAGCGTGGTCGGAAGCCTTGCACCCATGCTCGACAAAGAAGTCCAACCGCACAATGAGGGCAGCGACCATCTCCGTTGCATTGGTGATGGTCATCCCTGCGGCCTTGGCCAGCTGCGTGACATACTCACCGAAGCTCTCCTTCTCGATGGCAAGGCCCTTGTCCGGACGGTAGGAGGGAAGGACCTTTGAGGGGAAATCCTTCTGCGATGCAATCTCCTGATGGAAGGCCAGATCATCGGCAGGGTCATCGGTGGTTCCCACCGCATAGACTTTGAACTGCTTCATGATGCCCTTTACCGAGAGGTTCGCATCAGAAGCAAACCTTCGGTTGGTCTCCTCGTAGATGGCCTTGGCACTCTTTCTGTTCAGCGGTTCGTGAATGTCAAAGTAGCGCTGCAACTCCAGGTGGGTCCAGTGGTAGAGGGGGTTGCCCAAGGCATTCTCCATGGTGTGGGCCCACGCATAGAACTTGTCGAAAGGATCGGCATCCTTGCCGGTGATGAGCTCTTCGGGTATGCCATTGGAACGCATCGCCCTCCACTTGTAGTGGTCCCCACCTAGCCATGCTTCGGTGATGGTGGTAAAACGCTTGTCAGCAGCGATCTCCTGGGGGATGAGGTGACAGTGGTAGTCAAAGATCGGCTGATTCTTGGCAGCCTCATGATACAGCGCCTCAGCCGTCTTGGTTTGTAAGAGGAAATTCTCACCCATAAATTTTTTCATAGCAGCACTCCTTTCTAGAGGATGACCCCATCCTTGAATAGGGAAATCTCGGCATAGCCGTTTATTTCGTTTTTAGTCAGCACCTCGCCTGAGGCAATCTTTTGCATCAGGGTGATGAAGTCGTTGAGCACCACATCATCCTCTTCGCTAAGCAAACGACCAGCATCAAAGTCGATCCAGTTAGACTTTTTGGTTGCCAAAGCGGTGTTTGAGGCTATCTTTACCGTAGGAACCGGAGCTCCAAGCGGAGTCCCCCTTCCTGTGGTGAACAGGATGATATGAGCTCCACTGGCAGTAAGGGCCGTCGTCGACACAATATCATTGCCAGGGCCGGAAAGCAGATTCAGCCCACGCTTGGCAACCCTCTGTCCATAGTCGATCACAGCCACAACAGGAGCCTGCCCGCCCTTTTGTATGGCACCGATGCTCTTGTCCTCCAAGGTACTGATGCCCCCCTCCTTGTTTCCCGGGGAAGGGTTCTCATACACGACCTGGTCATGCTTGATGAAGTAATCCTTGAAGTCGTTGATAAG
>CAZGOK010000127.1:0-6113 GCA_964527665.1 uncultured Sphaerochaeta sp. | reverse complement strand
ATTGTCATTTTATCTATTAACTATTGACATACGTTATATCTTAGTCCATACTATGGTTACATTCAAAGTTATAAGGAAACTTACATGATGTTTAATAAAAAAAGAATTTTACTTGTTTCGATAGTGCTTTTCGCCTTGTTGGTCCCTGTGTTTGCTGCTTCAGAAAATGCAACCATCACCTTTACCTCCTTCGTTGGAGAGAACGTACAAAATACTGGGATCCGATTGACCCAAGACGCAGCAGCAATCCCACGCCCTGGCTTTGATGCTAAGTATCTGGCAGCTGCAAGTGTCATGACACTGGACAATACAGCCAAGGACAACTCACTGTTTGATGTTTCTGGAACTTTTTCTGTTCTTGTAAGAAGACAAACTAATGGCAAAATGAAAGTAGCTTTGACTGTCAACCCCTTAAAGAATGGTACAAGCTTCTTGAATTATTCCTTGACTGCCTCAAGATCCCTTGATGGTATGAGCGGAAGTACAGTTCAAGTAACAACTGCACCCAGACAAACATTTTATCATACTGAATTTGGCCAAACCGGTGATCCCAGTGGAAGAATTGTTAGAGATCAGACCATCTTTAATTATCTGATACCTGCTGATATCAACGCAACCAAGGGAACATACTCTGCTGATATCCTGTTCGAAATGACCGTAGTCTAAGTAACAGTCCCTGAGTTTACTCACTCTATTGCAAGATGAAAAAGGCTTCTGCACCAGCAGAGGCCTTTTCTCTGTATTGGGCATCCTCTATCCTGCCTGGCATTTGAACATAAAGGAGATTGAAGGGTTCATGCAAGTATAGCCCCGTAATCAATGTTACAAGGGTTGCTCCGTCGGGTGGGGATTACACCACCATACAAGCAGCACTTGATGCGGCAGAAGAAGGAGCTACCATCATGGTTGAACCAGCGACCTATACAGGAAATCTCATCATTGAAAAGCCTGTGGTCCTGAAAGCTGGAGCTCAAGGTGTGTTAATTGATGGAGCTGTCCATATCAAAGCTAGAAATGTTACCTTTTCCGGATTCAAACTCATTCCTACGCCAAACCATAATATTGATGGGTATCCTAATGATAGGTTGCTCTCCATTTATGTTGACAGTACTGCAGAGGTAGTCTTTGAAAACCTACACAGTAATGGAGGAGATTCCACCTCTGCAAACTTACGCTATAAGAGAGGCATAGTAGCCAAGGCTGGTGCAGAATTTACCGTTTCAAACTCACTGTTTCAAAACCTGATCACGGCAATATTTGTTAACTTGGATACAGCAGGACCGCTAGGGGTTACAATGTCCGCCCAGAACAATACCTTTACCAATAACAAGGCAGGAATTGGCGGCACAGAACATTCCAATGTGACCATCCTCAACAATACGTTTGAATCTTTAGGAAGGACGGATGGTGAAGGCATTGGCTTAGGCTCTGGCGTTACAATCCTTGGTGCAGAAGGTGCTGAAATCACTGCTGCTAGTGAACTTGAAGATGCTAATACTTTCAATTATTCAGTAGGAAACAAAGTTGAAGATTACAGAATTACTTAAAATCTTTTGATACCTATAATAATCAATAGCCAGAATTGGCCTCTGCACAGCAGGGGCCAATTCTTTGACTACATGCATCGTAGTAACGCAAGATTTTACAGAGCACCAATCTCTTCATTGATCAGGATCTACCGAACATCCTTTGCCAACCTGTCCTGATGCTCTTCCATCAAAGAGGTGAAGAACTGGATATAGTCCTGATCCCACGATCCTGCACAGATACCGGTACGCCGTATGCCAAGCTTGCTTGCAATGGTAAACTTATCCACCTCGGTTCCGAATATGGTCTTCACCATATTCTTCTCCCCTGCGATCCTCACCTCATAGAGATACTCACCTTTCTGCGTTACCTCCAGACCGTCACTACCCTTTGCAAGGTAGGAACGAAGCACCTGCTCATACTCTGGGCTCTTCTCGGTGTTGATCAGGTAGATGCTTCCCTTGATGAACTTGGCAAGGGTGTGTTTCTTGCCCAGGTCCATGAACAGAACCTTCTTCAGGGTGTACCCTTCGTTCAGGCTCTTCTGCAAGGTCTTCCTAACCGTCTCCTCATCCATATCGGGGGGTATCATCAGCTCGGCGAGCATGACCTCGTTGTCCCCGCTCACCCCTAGGGAGAGAGGGTTCACAAACTCAAGCCTTGGCTTGGGGTTGAACCCCTGGGTAAACTGCAGGTTCAGCCCACTGCGTTGGAACGACATCTCAAAGTTTCTCATCGCATTGATATGGCTGATGAACAGCGACCTGCCCGATCGCTTGTACATGATGATCACCTGCTTGGGGGGATAGACCGGAAGAACGCGTGGGGGGAGTTTCTCCTCCTTGGCCCTGAGTTCCTCCAGGATTGCATCAGCATGATCGGTATCGGCAACCTCCACACTCTTGTTGCAGACGCCACAGAGGTGCTCGCACTCAGGCAGGCAGCGGTCGGTGAGCAACAGGCTTTTGGCCTGTTCGAACTCCTGTTTGAGAAAGTTCTTGCTTACTCGCAGGGATACGCTGTCCCAAGGGAGGTCCTCCTCCATGGACAGCGGCTTGAAGATTGCCTCGGAAGGGTCGTAGTCAGCTTCGGCTATCGCCTCTAGCCATAGCTCAGGCTGCAGATGCTCGTCCCATGCGTCAAGGCGGCAGCCTTTTTTGTAGGCACTCTCAATGACAGAGCCATAACGCTCATCACCTCGGCTTATGAGCCCTTCAAGATAGCTGATGTTCGGCTCATGATAACTTACCTTACAGCCACGGATCCTCTCCTGGATACTGCGCTTGAGGGCGGTGAGCTGCTCGTACGACTGTTGGGGGGTAAGCTGCTGTGCCCACTGGAAGGGTGTATGGGCCTTGGGGATGAAGGTGCCTATGTTGATGTTCATATTGAGGCGGCTCGCATCATAGACAGAGCTGAGATAGTCCACTATAGCCTGGTTCTCCCGCTCCCTGTCTACAAAGGGAAGGCCTACCATGAAGTAGAACTTTGCCTGCTTCCAACCCCTGCCCTTCGCTTCACGGGCGATGGCTATGACCTGCTCAAGGGGGACCGGCTTGTTCATGGCAAGCTGCCAGCTCTCCAGCGGTGTCTCGATGGCAAAGGTAAGCCCGCTCTTGCGCACCCCTGAAAGCTCCTCAAGGATGCCCAGGGCAAAGGAGTTCACCTTGAGGCTCGGCAGCGAGAAGGAGACATGGTCTGCCCCAAACTCCGAGTTGAGGTTCTCGATAATCTCCTTGATATACGGATGGTCCCCACTGGAGAGCGAAGCGAGGGTTACCTCCCTGAAGCCGAAGTCGTAGACATTCTGGGCCACCTGGGCCCTGATGGTCTCATACATCTTCTGGCGGTAGGGCTTGTAGAACTGCCCTGCATGGCAGAAACGGCAGCTGTTGGGACAGCCGCGCATGATCTCGACCACACCATTGTCCTGGGTGACCTGGAAGTTGGGAACCACGTAGTGCTTGTAGGTATGGTCCTCAAGGGTTGCAAAGCTTGTGTCTATCTTGCGTCTGGCCTTTCTCTTGCCTGGATACCAAAGGGCATCGATGCCCTTGAGGGCCTCGATCTGGCCAGAACGGGTGAGCCCGTCCTTCTTTCCTCTGATCATCAGCTCGACGATCTCCTCAAGCCCGCCTTCAGCCTCACCGATGTAGACAAAATCCACAAAGGGGGAGAAAGGAAGCGGATTGGTTGCAGCAGGCCCTCCACAGATGACAATGGGATCACTGTCCTTACGGTCTTCAGTGCGCAAGGAGAGACCTCCGAGCTCCAGCACCTGCAGGATGTTCGTCGCACACAACTCATAGCCTATGGAGATATTGAGGAGATCCAGCTCGTTCAGAGGGATAAACTTGTCCAGTGTATATAGCGGGACATTGCGTTGTCTGAGCAGGGCCTCAAAATCATGGGCGACTGAGAATACCAGGTCGCAGTAGACCTCTTCCATCCTGTTGAGGATGTCATAGAGGATCCTCACCGCATTGTTGCTCATCCCGATCTCATAGAGGTCGGGAAAGCACATGGCGGTGTTGAAAGTGACCTTGCTGTGGTCCTTCTCTCCGTAGTGGAACTCACCGCCTGTGTAGCGTGAGGGATTCTGTATCAATAAAAGATCATCCTTGATCATTTCAAATGCATTCATATCTACCTTCTTATCAGAAATTATTGGCAAGCGTACTGTACTTTCGCCCCTGGACCCTCAAGTCGGCGTACCCATAGAGGGTTTCCAACAGGGAGTATACCTGCCTGAGCAGTGGGGATCCTTCGAACGCCTGCTCCAAAGGAGTTGCCAGGGAGAGCAACAGGGTTGCCCGGTCACCTGAAACAGTAACAGAAGCGACCTTTTGTAGCAATGTAAGGCGCTCCTCCAAAGAGAGTATTGAAAAAACTTGTTCAAGCTCTTCCCATTGTGAGTAGGAAGAGGAAGAAGACGAAGCGGATGTAGTAAGTGCAAGTGAAAAAGAGCCCAGCAGCATCTCCGCATAGGCATAGGAAGAGATGCTCTCCTTCATATACTGGCTGAACACCCTGGCAGCCTCCCCTATCTCCCCCATGGCCTGAAGACTCTGATAGTATGCCTTCGCCTGAGCCTGGCCAAGCAGGGATCGCCCTTCCAACCACAGGGCACTTGCAATGCACTGCTGGGGCCTGCCTGCTTCCAAAGCGAGGGTTGTCATCATGCGGTGTGCCTCCTCAAGGTGACGGCTCTCTTTCTCTGCCATGGCGAAATAGAGGTTCAGCACATGGTAGGCTTCGACATCTCTGTGAAGGCCCTCCAGTGCAACCGCACGATAAAAAAGAGGCTCGGCATCAATGCCCTTAGCGAGCATAGCTGCTGTCCTGCCTTCCAACTCCCCATACTGTTTCTCAGAAGCCAGCTTTGAAAGCTTTTCGGAGGAGGGCCCAAAGCAGGAGCCCAAGAGAAAAAAAAGAAAAAGGGAGAAGAGCAAATACGCAAGAACATGTTTTCTTTGCATACGCCATTCTCCCTCAGATATCATAAAAAAGGTAAGCAATAAGCCGGGTTCTGTATCTGATGATCATCTATCTCTTCCCATTGTTACCAATGGGCTCTAGCAACCTACCCGCAGGCAATAGACGGACCGCCCTACCTGCTGCTTGGTCTTGCTCCTGACGAGGCTTGCCCTGCCATCCCTGTTACCAGAGATGCGGTGGGCTCTTACCCCACCATTTCACCCTTACCGGTAAACCGGCGGTATATTTTCTGTGGCGCTCTCTATAGCGTTACCGCTCCCGGGTGTTACCCGGCATCATGTCCTATGGAGCCCGGACTTTCCTCAAGCGGCCTTGCGGCCGCTTGCGATCATCTAGCTTACCTTAAAAAACCTAGAGCAAATCGTCGAATTCACTGCTATCGACAAAATCAGAGAGTCCGCCTTCCTCAAATTCAAGGTCCTCACCAGGCTTGGCAAAGAGCTCGGCCCCACCTTCAATGTCCTCGTAAAAGAGGATTCGGCTGCAGTAAGGGCAGAAGTTGATCTGCTTCTCGCTGCGCACATCATTGACAAACTGGACGGGAAGCACAATATGGCACCCCTGGCAAACAAGACCATGGATGGGGACGATACCCTTTCCTTTCTTGTTCTTTACAATGTTGCCGAACTTGTTGTACAGGTCCTCGGTGATATCGGCACCAAGATAGGAGTTGCACTTCTTCTCCAAGGTGGTGAGCTGCTTCTTCTTCTCAGCGAGCAAGGCATCAATTTTCTGAGATTCGGAATCGACCTCGCCCTGCTGGAGATTCATCAGCGCCTCTTTCTCGGTAAGGCTGTCGGCAAACTCATGAACCTGCTTCTCTTTGGCATGCAATTGCTTCAAGAGGCTCTGTTCCTTGGAGGCGGCATCCTTGATCTCTTTCTCAAGTGCTTCAAACTCACGCTGGGTGGTGATCAGTTCCATCTGTTTTTCGGAATTCTCACGAGCCCGAACAGAGTCCTCGTACTGGATACGAAGACTCTTCAGATCTTCCTTCGCCTGTACACTCCTATCGTTCTCATCGATATATTCCTTGTTGATCTTGTCCAGCAGCTCCTGCTTGACTTTCAAATCCCTTGGCAACTTTA
>CAZGOK010000126.1:0-6137 GCA_964527665.1 uncultured Sphaerochaeta sp. | reverse complement strand
CACCTACATAAGGGAGTGGATGCATGACCGATTCGATCATTTCACCACCATCTGAATTTAATAAAGAACAGCCAAAAATGCCTGTGATAGCCATTATTGGAAGGCCCAACGTGGGCAAATCAACCCTCTTCAACCGCCTCATCGGCAAACGAAGGGCCATTACCGACCCGACCCCTGGTGTTACGCGGGACATCCTTCCCGAGCGCTGGCTCCTGGGCAACCACCCGGTGACCGTCATTGACTCCGGTGGGGTCAAGATAGACCGTGAAGGTATGGACGGCCTGGTTGCTGAGAAGAGCCTTGCCTTGCTGGAGATCGCCGATGCCGTCGTCTTTATGATGGATTGCACGGAGGTGACAGCTGAGGACCGTGAGCTCCTTGAGTTCCTTCGCCCCTTCACCGACAAAATTGTGCTGGTTGTCAACAAGATAGACACCCCCCAACGCGATGACCTCCTTTGGGAGTACTATGAGTACGGCTACCAGCGTGTGCTGGGAATCTCCGCAGCCCACGGCCATGGAATTGAGGATTTGGAAGATACCCTGCTTGGGATGCTGGACCTCATCAGCCTTGATGAGGCCCCCGAGGAACTGGAGAGCGTCAAGCTCGCCATCCTGGGCAAGCCCAATACAGGCAAGAGCACCCTTGCTAACCTCCTGGTAGGGGAGCAGATCTCCATTGTCAGCAATATTGCCGGAACCACGCGCGACGTTGTCATGGGTGCATTTTCCTACAAGGGCAGTGACTTCACCGTCCTCGATACTGCAGGTATCCGCCGTAAGAACAAGGTTGAGGAAGATGTCGAATACTACTCGGTGAACAGGGCCATCAAGACCATTGACGACGCAGACGTCGTCCTGTTGATGATTGATGCTATCGAGGGCCTCTCCGACCAGGACAAGAAAATCGCACAGCTTATCGTACGCAGAGGCAAGGGCGTCATCCTGGTACTGAACAAGATCGACCTGCTTCCTGGCATCGGCAACGAGATCGAAGCGATCAAGGATAGGATGCGATTCCTCTTCCCCGTGCTCAGCTTCTCCCCGATCGCCGCCATCAGCGCAACGCAGGGTAAGGATATCGGCAAGTTGCTCGATACGGTGTGGGGGGTATGGAGACAGCTCAACAAGCGTGTCGACACCTCAACGCTCAACTCCGCCATCAAGGAGTGGGGTGAGGCCTATCAGCCTCCCCGGGGCTCCTCAGGACATTTCAAGGTCATGTACGGGACACAGATCAGTGCAAACCCAGTGCGCTTTTTGATGTTTGTGAACAAGTCCAAGGATTTTCCCCAGACCTACATCCAGTATATGAAGAACTGCGTTCGACGGGACCTGGGCTTTACCCAAGTTCCCATCGAGATCAACTTGCGCGAGCGCAAGAGGAACCCTTCCCTCAATGACAGGCCTAAAAAAATCATAAAGGGCGATCGTCCGGTCAAGGAAGCCGTTTCAGCCAGACGTAGTGGAGGCAAGGCAGTAGCCAAGGCCAAGGGAGCAAAGCCGGGAAACAAGGCCGCCTTGGGCAAGGCTGCAAAGCGAACTGCAAAACAGGGACGGAACGCCGGAACGAAGAGCCGGGGCTAGGATGGGATTCCTCCAGGAAAAAAACATCAAAGCCCTCTGTCTTGATATCGACGGCACCCTCTATCCCAAACATATGCTCACGCTTCGCATGATTCGTTCGGTCTTTCCCTCTCTCCTGTTGGGCCTGCGTTTCAATGGGGTGAGGCAGCAGTATCGCATCGAGCAGGAGCAGGTGGGCACCGAACCTGCAAACCGTGACGGCCTGCTCGACCGTCAGGCAAACCTGATGCTCGGGCGGTTCGGCCTTCCTGTTACCGAGGAGAATACCCTTGGCATGCGAGAACGGATTGACGGGCAGTTCTACACCCCCTGGCAGCAGAGCTTCCTCTCCATCAAGGCGTATGCCGATATGCGGGAGGCCCTGCTGATGGCCAAGGGGGAAGAGCTGCGCATTGCTGTCTTCAGCGACTTCCCTGTGGAGAGAAAGCTGGAGACTCTGGGCATTGCAGACCTTGTGGATGTCTCGCTCTCCTCTGAGCAAAGCGGCTACCTCAAGCCCAGCGCCAAGGCCTTCTCCTTTCTGTTGGAACAGATGGGCCTCGCTGCCGGGGAGGTGCTCTATGTGGGGGACAGCTATTCCAAGGACTGTCAGGGGGCCAAGCAGGTGGGAATGTACTCTGCCCTGATCACTTCATCAAAGAAAGCGTATCCCGATGCTGATTTGGTGTTCGGTTCTTGGAAGGAGTTCATTTCTCTGGTATTCTGAATCATGGAGGTCTCCTATGGGTTTTGAACTGTTGTTGCCGGTTGTCCTCTTTATTCTGACATTGGCCATCATTTTTCTGTTGCGTTCCGATGACAAGCGCAACGTGCGTACAGATCTCATCAGGAAAAGGGCGCAGGCCCTGCTCAAGAATGTTGAGAACAGCCAGACCCAATTCAAAGAAAGCGCCCAAAAGCTGGAAGAGCGCATCAGCAAGAAGATCGATGAGTCCCATCTGCTCATGAGCCAGGTGGATTCACAGCTTGCCGATCTTGAGGCCCGCAGCGAAGACCTTGCCACGCTGCAGAGCGTTCTCGCCACCTACCAGACATCCCTGACCCAGCTTGAGGGAGCCACGACCCAGGTTGAGCAGCGCATAGTGCTGGTCAAGCATGAGGTGGCCAACCTGAACCGTGTCCATGAGAGCCTCTCTGCCTTTGACCTGCGTTTTGAACAGTTCAAGGGGAGCCTTGGCAGCCAGATAGCCGAAGGTGAGGAAGCCATGAACCAGCAGCAGCTCAGGATCAAGGAGATGCTGGGAGCATCCTTTGCCAAGCTGCAGGAGTATGAGGGAGAGGTCCATAGCATCGAGCAGGAGGCCCTTACCCAGGTTGCTTTCCATGCAGATGCCCTCAAAAACCGTCAGGATGCATCCCTGGATCTTGTCTCTGTGCAAGTGGGCAAACTGCGTCAGCTTGCCCAGGAGGGCGAAGAGCAGATACTCCTCCATGAGAAGGCCCAGCTCTCCATGCACAAGCAGTCCCAGGAGAAGCTTCAGGAAGAGCAAAGGCAGTTCACCCTGCTTACCCTACAACATGCCGAACAGCAAAAAAGGCAACAAGAGCAACTGAACGCCATCGAAGAGGATGCTCAGCGCCATATAACAGAATCGATGCAGGCCTTTGTCCGGCAATTCTCTGCCGAGATGGCCACCCTCTTTGAGATGACACTCAAGAAAACTGATGTCTCCTTCCAAAACATGATAGGGGTGGTCTCGCTCTATCTCAAGGAACTTTCATCACGCCTTGAGCAGGCTAGGGCTTTGATCACCCTGATGGATGGCTCTGAACACACGGCTCTATTCTCCTTCAAGGATGAGCTGGAGGGCTTGCTCGAAGCGACAGCCAAAGGAGAGCAGAGCCTGCACTCATTACAGGCCTTGGAGGCGGAAGCCTCCTCAGCCCTGGGCCTTGTGCACAACGAAGCCCTCCAGTTGCAACAGAGCCTTGCAACCATGCGTGAAGAGAAGCTCGCCCTTCTCAAGAAGTCTGAGGCTGACGAGATTTCCCCCTCCGTAGTATTCTCCATGGCACTAGTCGATGAGACGTGCAACCCATGCTTTGACGAGCAGGCTTCTTCCGAAGTGACTGAGACAAAGGATGAAGCCCTTGGAGAAGAGGCTGACCCTGTTGCTGAAGAGGACCTCCCCTCAGTGGCATTCGCCATGGCACTCAGTGATGGGCCAGAAGACGAAAAGGGCAGGACCAAAAGGAAACCCCGGCATGAGAAGGTAAAACACGAGGCTGCTTCTGATACGGAACAGCAGGACGATGCTGAAAAGCGCCGGGTGGAGTACCTCGCCGAGAGCGAGGAAGAGGTGATCATCCTCGATGAGGACGATACCTTTTCACCCTGACCGGCCTTTTATCTACGGGCCCTGGCCTCCATATAGGATCGCAATGCCTGCAATCCCTCTTGCACATGCCTGCGCCCGAATCCAATCCTGAAACGGTCTGTCGGGCTCTGCACCAGCGGTGACCTGAATACTTTGGGTGGAAGCAGCAGCACCCCTGTCTTTTCAAGAAGATCCTCACAAAACTGATCAGCCCCCTCAGATCCTGTATAGCGGGGGAAGGCGACACAGCCGCCGTCTGGACGCCTCCATGCAAACAGGTCAGGGAAGTCCTGGAAGAACTCGTCCAGCAAGAGGGCATTGCCGTTGACAATAGCCCTGTTACGCTTGAGAATCTGTTCTCTATTTTGTAAGGCGATGGTAGCAAGGAATTCACTTGGCGCTGAATTGCATATGGAGAGATAGTGCTTGTACCGTTCCATTTCCTGCAGAAGTGCATGATCTTGTGTTGCTATCCATCCGATCCTCAGGCCCGGCAGTCCGTAGGCCTTTGACATGACATTCAGGGAGATCCCCTTTTCATATACATCCGCTACCTGTGGCAAGCGCAGTGCGGCATCGCGCTCGATCAGGCGGTAGACCTCATCGCTGAACAGGTAGATGCCCCGCTCCCTACAGAGCTTCACCAGCTCATCAAAGCGACCCCTTTCCAGGATGACGCCTGTGGGGTTATGGGGGAAGTTGATGGATATGAGCTTTGTATTGGGTCGGAGTGCTCTCCTGACCTGATCGATATCCAGCTGCCATCCATCTTCAGGGTGCAAGGGAACTCCGGTAACGTCACACATCTCCATGGGGATGGTCTCGGATGCCTGGTAATTCGGGACAATGACCAGGGCATGGTCATCCTTGTCCAGCAGGACCCTCATGGCGGTATATATGCCCTCTTCGGCTCCTGCAAAGCAGAGGATCTCAGAGGCCTTGATCCGGTCATACGTCCTGGCAATCTCTGTGAGCAGCTGAGGTGAGCCATAGGTCTCTGTATAGCCAAGCCAAAGGTTTTCAAAGGCCTTCTTTTGGTTGTTAGGAGCCATTGCCATCAGATCAGAGAGTGTCATGCTTTCAATATCAGAAGCAGTCATATGATACTTGGCTTTGAACTCCCATGTAGAAAGATACACTTCCAGCTCGAAATTTCGCATTGCGGTCCTCCTTGGGTGTGTGGTTTCCCTATAAGTTTACCATAGTACATCCTTCACAAACAGAGAGAGCCGACTCCTGCTTATGGGAGTTTTGTTGTTTCTTGCCCTTGGATTTTCCGTTGTTATAACCCTTGCAAGGGGGTTTTTCACGGGCTTTATTCCTGTTGTTTCACGAAGGAAACAAATAGCGCATATCCCAAAAAAAACTACTTGACCCTTGCAAGAGCTTGTGAGTATGTTATGCACTGTCCAGGATGGACTACTCATTACGTTACACTAGGTTAAGAGAATTGGTCTGGCGCAGGGACTTCCTTGTGCATGGACTTGCAAATATATGTATGCCTGCTCGTAGGCACGGCATGAGGAAAAGTTGAGGAATTTGTATGGATAAGAAACAGGAAAAGAAGCAGCCCGAGAAAGATGAGTTTTCAGATTTCAAGCAAGAGGAGGCTGCTCCCCTTTCAGAGATGGAGCAGAAGGATCTGGAGATAGCCCTTCTCAAGGAACAGCTTGAAACTGCCCAAGTGGAGGTTTCCGCGATGAAAGATCAGGTGCTGCGCAATCGCGCTGACCTAGAGAATACTCGCAAACGCCTGGTCCGGGATAAGGAGGAAGCGGTCAAGTACGCCAACTCCTCCCTCATAAAGGACCTGTTGGAACCCCTTGATGACTTTGGTCGCGCCTTGGAAGCTGCCGAATCCACTGAGGACTATAAGAAGGTCCACGACGGGGTGGTTATGGTCAACTCACAGATCTTTGGGATCCTTGAACGCAACTGGGGCCTTGAACGGATACAGGCCCTTGAGCAGGAGTTCAACCCTGAGGAACACGAGGCTTGCATGGTGGTTCCTGACGACTCACTTGAAGCCGAAATGGTCCTTGAGGAGTTCTCAACAGGGTATAAATTGCACGGACGGGTATTGCGCCCTACAAAAGTGAAAGTTGGCAAGCCTGCTATTTGACGATTGTCTTTGATATGAGTACTTTATGTGCATGGGCATGCCCATGATGATTATAGAATAAATTGGAGAGGAGAAATATACAATGGGAAGAATTATAGGAATTGACCTAGG
>CAZGOK010000125.1:0-6144 GCA_964527665.1 uncultured Sphaerochaeta sp. | reverse complement strand
GCGGTGGTGCAGACGGCTCATTGCGTTGAAGAAGTGGGTGGAGTGGAAGATGCCGGCTTGCATCCCCTCCATGATGTTCTCATAGGTTGCATCGGTGTGCCCTGCAAGCAGGACGATATTTCTTTCACGGGCTAGCAGGGCGAGCTCGCGCATATGCTTGAGTTCCGGTGCCACTGTCATGCACAGCACCTTGCCCTCACCGGCATCGATGAGCTGGTTGAAGATATCCAGGTCAACGGGGAGGACCCCCTTGGGGTTCTGCGCCCCTATGCGGGCAAAGGAGATGAAGGGACCTTCTAGGTTTATCCCCATGATCTTCGCGCCCTTCTCCTTGCCCATAGCCTGGGCTATGGCCTTGGTGCTTGCTATCATGATGTCCAGCTCGTCGGTGTAGACTGTGGGCATGAAGGCGGAGACTCCGAAGTCGGCTAGGCGCTCGCTCATGGCGAGGATTGCCTTTGGATCGCAATCCTCAGTGCCGCTGCCTCCGATGCCATGCAGGTGGGAGTCAATGAAACCGGGCATGACGTAGGCGCCGCCCATGTCTATCATCAGGGTGTCGGGGGGGAACTTCTTCTCCTCAAAGCGTCGCATGTTGAAGATGTCCCCGATAAGTCCATCTTCGTTTATATACAATGCACAATTCTTGAGCTTTGCATAACCGGTGACGACTGTGCCATTGGTGAGAACTGTTCGTATAGCCATTTGATGACCTCGCTTACCCTAAATATACGGTCATATGGGCAATAGGTCAATGAACAGTTGTCAGGTCCGTGATCCATTTGCCACGTTTGACCCGCAACAAACCCAGGATAAGTTTGGCCAATTCTTCCAAGCCCAGCAGGATGTATACCTGCCAGATATTCAAGTTCAGGACCAAGACACCTATGAAGGCTATGGGGACACCTATGGCCCAGACACCGAACATCTCGGCGAACATGGAGAAGCGGGTGTCTCCACCTGCCCTGAGGATCCCTACTATGACAGACATGTTGATGCTCTTGATGGGAAGCAGCATGGCGTTTACCAACAGGCAGAGGATGGCCGTTCTTCTTACCTCATCGGAGATGTTGAAGAGCGTGGCGAACCAGGGTGCCATAAGGGCTTGCATCGCCCCCGCCGCTATGCCGGCAACCAGGGCGATGAGGATGAACCTCTTGGCATACAGCTTTGCCAGGTCGGTCCTCCCTTCCCCTATCTTTATCCCGATCATGATCAGAGTCGCGTTGCTGACGCCCATCATGGCGACAAAGAACAGGTTTGCTATCGCTTCGTTGACATTGACAGCTGCCAAGGCGCTGATGCCTATCCTGCTGAAGGCGACCTTGTAGGTGGTCATGCCCAAGGACCAGAACATTTCGTTGAGGATGACTGGCAAGCTGGTGGGTACTATTATGCGCAGGAATGCCCTGTCCCATGTAAAGGCTGTCTTTCCCCTGATCGCCAGGACAGGGTGCTTTTTATACGTGATGTACAGAAGGAGGACTACCTCTGCAAACCGGCTGACAGCTGTGGCAATGGCCGCTCCGGCTACCCCGAGTTCAGGGAACGGTCCGACGCCGAAGATAAGGAGGTAGTTGCCTATCGCATTCATCGTCAGGGAGAAGAGCGCTACCCCCAAGGGTATCTTTGCGTGCCCGATAACCCGCAGTGCTGTAGACAGGACGTTGCTTATCGCGGTGAATACGTAGCTTATCGCCACAATCTTGAGGTATGAGACACCATAGTTCACCACAACAGGGTCATAGGTGAATATGTGCATCAATTGGACCGGGAAAAGAAAGGACCCAATTGCAGCGATAGCGGCTCCAAAGAAAGCTACTGTTGCTGAGAGGCCCATGACGCGTTTGATATTGTTCTCGTTTCCAGCTCCCCAGAACTGCGACAGAAAGATGGAGGAGCCGCTGGAGATGCCAAAGAAGAGCAGGCTGATGAGGAAGAACATCTGGTTGGCCAGCCCTACGGCTGCTATTGCCTCTTCTCCGAGCTGCCCGATCATCAGGGTGTCTACAAAGGAGAGGGAGTTGGTCAAAAGCCCTTGAAATACCACAGGAAGGGCTATGGAAAACATCTTCCTGGTAAAATCCTTGGGGTTGTCTAGTTGGGGTTTCACTAACTGTACCGTTTTGTCAAGAGCACTCTCGACAAATCCTTTCTATTGGCTTTTTCCAAGGCTTCGAGTACCATGAGGCGGTTTTCAGCCTTGTTGTACTGCAGCAGTGCTCGCTGCAGGTGACGCTCCCGCCCTTTTGGAATGTAGATGGGAGCATAGTTTTTTTGTGGCCTTGGGTCTAGAGCCGTGTAGTACATGCAGGTGGAGACAGTGCCGGGGGTTGGGTAGAACTCCTGGACCTGGTCGGGGACAAAGCCTGTCCTATGCATATAGAGGGCGAGTTCAATGGCGCTGTCCAGCGTGCTGCCCGGGTGGGCGGCGATGAAATAGGGGATGAGGAACTGTCGTTTGCCCAGATCCTCATTGGTTTCCTTATATAGGGTGCTGAACCGTTCGTACAGCTCTGCCTTGGGCTTGCCCATCGCATCGAGGACCTGCGGATCGACATGCTCGGGTGCTACCTTCAGCTGTCCGCTTACATTCTTGAGTACCAGGTGGTTCATGAAACGCCGTCGGGTCTTTTCACTTGCCACCTCCAAAAGATAGTCATAGCGGATGCCCGAACGGATGAAGACCTTCTTTACCCCGGGCACCGCTTCAAGGGCTTCAAGGATGTCGAGGTATCGTTCGTGGGAGTCTTTGAGATTGTCACAGGGCTCAGGCCAGAGGCACTCCTTGGTAGGGCAGGGACCATAGGTCTCCTGCTTGTCACAAGCCCTGCCCTGGAAGTTAGCCGTCGGCCCCCCCAGGTCATGGATATACCCCTTGAATGAGGGGTGGCGGACCATCCTTTCCGCTTCAAAAACCAAGGACTGTTTGCTTCTCGTCTGTATCATCCTGCCCTGGTGGCTGGTGATGGCACAGAACGAGCACGATCCATAGCATCCCCGATTGCTCGTGATGGAGAAGCGCACCTCCTCCAGGGCGGGTATGCCCCCCATCTTCTCGTAGTCGGGATGGGCGTTCAGGGTAAAGGGAAAGGAGTACAGCTCATCGAACTGCTCATCGGTGAGGGGGTGGGCAGGGGGATTCTGAACCACGACCCTGTTCATGCACCTCTGCAGGATTCTCTCCCCCAGGATCGGGTTCTCATGGGTCATCTGGAGGTTGAAGGCGTGTGCATACGCCTTCATACCCTCCTGTGTAGGGGTGTTCGATAGCTTGTCCCTATCACTTATCTCCTCAAAGGAGGGCAGCGAGACCTGGCGGTAGGTCGTATCCAAAGCCCCGATGGTCTTCTCTGAGAGGGCAAACACCGTTCCGCGGACATCTTGGATATCCCCGATGGGTTCGCCCTTTTCCAGGCGCGAAAGGATCTCCAGGGTTTGCAGCTCCCCCATGCCATAGATGAGCAGGTCTGCCTTTGCATCGAGGATTATGGGCTTGCGTACCTTGTCGGTCCAGTAGTCATAGTGGCTCAAGCGCCTCAGAGAGGCTTCCAGGCCCCCTATGATGATAGGTATCTCCTTGCCATACGCCTGGCGTGCACGGTTTGTATAGGAGAGGGTTGCCCTATCGGGTCGGAAGCCTGCCTTCCCTCCCGGGCTGTACTCATCTTCGCTTCTGGGTTTGGCGTTTGCCGTGTAGTGGGAGACCATGCTGTCGATGTTTCCCCCGCTTATCATGCAGGCAAGACGAGGTTTTCCCATTTTTAGGAAATCTTCTGTTGAATCCCACCGAGGTTGTGCGATAATGCCTACACGATAGCCCCGACTTTCCAGCAGTCGTGCCAGCAGTGCCGTGCCGAATGAAGGGTGGTCAACGTAGGCGTCGGCTGAGATGAATGCTATGTCCAGCTGGTCCCATGACCTTGCTTGCATATCTGCTTTGGTTGTAGGAAGGAACGCAGTTCTTGGGGGTTGTTGTTGATGATTCACATCGCACATAATAGGCTATTGCCTACCGGGTGTAAATAGGATGCATATTTTAGGATGAAAGGAGCTCTATATGTCTGATAAGAAACTCTTTATACTGCTGAATCCCCATGCTGCCAAAGGCAGGGGAATGGCTCGTAAGAAAGAGATAATGGACCTATTCAGCAAAGGTGGCTATGATGCGACCGTTGTTTTTACAGAAAAAGGGATAGGAGCCTCCTCCCTTGCCTACCAGGCGACCCTTGAAGGGTGGCAAGCCATCATCGCAGCAGGTGGGGACGGAACGGTGAACGAGGTTGTCGACGGCATCCTGCGCGCTGTGACCGAGAAGCAGATATCCGCTCCCTCCCTGGGCGTCCTTCCAATAGGGCGGGGCAATGATTTTGCCTGGGGCATGGGTATTCCCACCGACTTGAAAAAAGCAGTTGATCTTATAGTCTCAGGCAAGACCCGCCTCATCGATGCAGGCATCACCTATGGAGGAAACTATCCCCAGGGAAGGTACTTCATCAACGGTCAGGGCATGGGCTTTGAGCCTCTGGTAAATTTCATTGCAAGTGATTTCAAGCATGTCTCAGGAACCTTGAGCTATGTCCTTGCCCTGATCAAGATTCTGGTCGACCATCCCGATCCTTTTCAGGTGCAGCTGACCCTTGATGGGGAGACCCGCTCGTATACGACCCAGCAACTTAGCATCTGTAACGGACGGCGGATGGGCAGTGCCTTTATCATGGGACCCGATGCACTCTTTGATGACGGGTATTTTGATGTCGTGTTTGCAAACCGACCGATCAAGAACTCGGGTTTGCTGCTGATAGCCCTCAAGTTTTTCAAGGGTACCCAGGTGAAGCTCCCCTCCTTTTCTGTTGTCAGGGCAAAGAGCGTCAAGGTGGTTTCTGAAAACAAACCGATGCCGGTGCATGTCGACGGCGAGGAGATTTCCAAGGGGTGTGTGCAGTTTTCCACCGAGTTATTGCCCTCTGTTCTGCCAGTTTTTGCACAATAAGTGAAAACCGTGTCTAGTGGGTTAGGAGAAACTACCCAAATTGTTATATTTGTTGAGGATTTAGTGGTAAAAAGTTCTTTCCTTTTCGACTTCAATTGACTATTATATATATGATTAGGATTTGTTTCTCATGAGACAGTATCGTGTTTTTATACATTTTCTTGCTTTGTCTATGTCGATCATATCCGGTTGACTTCTCAGAAAAGAGAGTATATTCTAAAAGATGCGCGTCTTTTGTAGTTTTACCAGAAATGGCACATATAGCAAGGAGTCCCCATTTGATTAAGGATTTGGTACCGTTCGTACATTTTTATGATCAGGATTTTGTCGATATGTATGACAGGTCTTGGGTATGGATTGACGAACTTTGGAAGCAAGGCACTGAAGCCAACGGGTTTTCAGGGTCCTATCTCTCCTATCCTGACCAGACCACATTCAATCAGTACTTGTCCTGTTTTTCCGCACTTTTTCTTGTTTACAGCAACCAGAACAACTCCCCGTTCCCGTTGATGGATTATTTTTATCAAAAACAAGAAGAAAACGGGGCAATCCGAGGTGAATACTCCATTGAGGATGGTTCTCCGGTATTTACCGCATCGAATCCTGAAGGCATCTCACCTCCTTTGTTTGCGTACGTTGAATACGGATTTTACCATAAGATAGGAAATAAGAAGAGACTGAAAGAGATTGTCCCTATCCTGGAGAAATATTTTTCTTGGGTCCAGACAACCTTTCAGAAACCCAACGGGCTGTATTCAGTGCCCATCTCCTCTTGCGAAAGCGGAAATACCCCACGTGACAGGGTTTACTACCCTCTGGATTTCAACGCACAGCTTGCGGTGAACGCTCTCTACATGTCTGCCATAGGTGATATCCTCAACGACAAGGAGTTGAGCTTCCGCTATAAGAGGCTTTATTTCTCCCTGAAGACCAGGATCAACTCGCTGATGTGGGATTCTGACAAGAATTTCTACTTTGATCTCGATATCAAGGAGAATAGGGTCAAGAACAAGTTCATCGGTGCCTACTGGGCGATGCTTGCCGAAATTCCCAATGACGAGCGTGCTGCCTACATGATTGAAGATCTGCACAATCCGAAAGAATTCGGTACGGATAATCCTTTCCCCGGGGTCCCTGTCTCCTCTCCTGCT
>CAZGOK010000124.1:0-6162 GCA_964527665.1 uncultured Sphaerochaeta sp. | reverse complement strand
GGTGAACAGGTGCAAAAGCTTTGCATCGATGCTCTGCATGGAGACAGAGCCATCAGATAGGGCCTTTCTTACTTTGTCGGGTGAGAACCACCTTGGGCCGGGCATCTCAAGATCGACTCCGTCATTGAGAGCCCCGACGGTAGAGTAGAGGGAGTTCCAGTCAGAGATAACCAAGCCATCGAAGCTCCATTCGTTGCGCAGGATCACATCCAGGAGATAGGGGTGTTCGCTTGTATAGATTCCATTTACCTGGTTATAGCTGGTCATGACGGCAAGGGCCCCTGCCTCGACTGCGCCCTTGAAGGCCGGCAGATAGATCTCCCTGAGGGTGCGCTCATCGACAACCGAATTGCTCTTGTGCCGGTCATGCTCACTGTTGTTGCAGGCATAGTGCTTTACTACCGCTATGACCCCTTCACCCTGCACCCCCTGGATATAGGAGGCGGCGATCTCCCCTGCAAGATAGGGGTCCTCTCCGCAGTACTCGAAGTTCCGCCCGCAGACAGGGACCCTTGCAATATTCACCCCAGGGCCTAGAAGGATGCCGACGCCTAGGGCGCGGCACTCCCGCCCGAGCGTCTCCCCCACCTTGCACAGCAGGTCCCTATTGAAGGTGGCTGCCATAGCAACCATTGCAGGGAAGTCAGTGACAGGGGCCTTCCATCCCCTCAGGCCCATACTCGCATCACTAGTCCAGACAGGCTTCAGCCCGACCCGAGCAACCCCGGGGATACAGAACTCGTCGACCCCTGCCAGCAGGGAGATCTTTTCCTCCTCGCTGAGCTCTGCGACCAATTGTTTGGCCAACGACTCCTGGCTAGAATCGGCAAGCTTGAGCTGCATAGCAGCGCCATCGACTACAGCAGGGATGGGGGCGAGCATCTCCTGCATCTTTTTCTGTATGAATCGTTTGAATCCCAGTTGAAACCACATCATGGACCGACCCTCCCCTCTTATCTGATGATTGTATCATACCAAGCCTTGCCGTTGGATGGAAAAAAACGTTACTCTATGGTCATGAGCATACGAGTACTCTTTTTAGGCGAAATCGTGGGGAAACCCGGCATTCAGACCATAAAAAGCGCGTTGAAGAACCTTCGCGAAGAAAAACAGATAGATTTGGTAATTGCCAATGGAGAGGGGGCTACAGGGGGTTTCGGCCTCGGGCGCGCCCACTCCATGCAGCTGTTGAAGCTGGGCATCGACGTCCTCACCGGAGGCGAGAAGATCTACTACAAGATGGACATGGTGGAGTTCATAGCGAAGAACCCCAGCATCCTCAGGCCAGCAAACTACCCCCAGCAAAACCCCGGAAGAGGAGTGCGGTACCTCACCGTCAAGGAGACCAAGGTCTGTGTCATCAACCTGTTGGGAAATGCAAACTTTCCACGCACCCACCTCTCAAACCCCTTTACCCTTGCGCAGATGCTTGCAGAAAAGGCGAAGAGTGAAGGATGCATCACCTTGGTGCAGTTCCATGCCTCTACCACAGCAGAAGAGCTGACCATGGGCTTCATGTTGGACGGTCAGGTAGCAGCGGTCATCGGAACGCACAACAAGGTGCAGACTTCCGATGCAAGGGTCCTGAAAAAAGGAACGGCATACATCACCGACAACGGCAGATGCGGCAGTCAAAGCAGCGTCGGCGGCTTCGATGCAGAGACTGAGATCATGAAGCAGATAAGCCAGGTGCCCGTGCGCTCGTTGGAGTGCTGGGATGACCTTGCCCTGGTAGGGGTCATTGTGGAGATAGCAGACGATGGCAAAGCCACCTCCATACTGCCCATCAACATACCGATACTACAGAAACAGGAAGCAGACAATGTATGAAAGAGTGACCATACAACAGGTTTTCAGCGATAAGAGCGTCGAAGTCTCCTGTGAATCCTCTGCCTGCAGCGGATGCAAAGGCGAAAGCTTCTGCAACACCAAAGGCAAGGTCTTTGAGGCTGCCAACCCCCATAACCTCCCCCTACAGGAGGGGATGGTGGTCGATCTCTACCTTAAGAGCTCCTCCACCATCTTCACTACGCTGTTCACCCTCATCTTCCCCCTAGCCCTCTTCCCCCTAGCCTACTACCTTGCAAAGATAGCTGGCTTGGGAGAAGGGGCGAGCATGTTTGTAGGGTTGGGAGGCATCGTGGCGGGATTTCTGCTGGTATGGGCCTTCTTCAAGGTCTACAAGGATCGGTTTGTCCCCAAGATTACCAGGATCATCACTGAGGGGCCATGAAGAATTTCTGCGAACATTTGCGATTGCCCAAAGGGGGAAGGGCAGGTATACTCAATGTCATGAGTAATAGAAGCTTTCTTGGCATGATTCTTGCATTGATTATCCTCTCTCTCTCATCGTGTACGATGGAGAGTCAGGCCCTCCTAGAGCCAAAAACTTATGAATTTCCCGATATAAGCCTGACCCAAGCCACCTATGTGCTGGGCAGAAGCGGTGAGCCCAAGCTCACCATCACTGCAGACGAGATTGCAATCTATGAAAAGACCAAAGAGGCAAGGCTCAAGGGCCTGCACTTCTCCCAACAAGACGAGAATGGGGAGAGCCTGCTTTCAGGAAGGGCCGACTCGGCTACGGTAAATACAGAAACCTATGATGCCACCCTCATCGGCAACATCCTGGTCACCCAAAAAGCAGAGGACTTCACCATTGCAGCCGAACAGCTTCTTTGGCTCAATGATGAGCAGGTGTTGCAAAGTGTTGAGGATAGCCCTGTACGCATAGTCTTCGATGGGGGACAGAGCCTAGAGGGCAGTGGCTTTAAGGGAAACCTGAAAAGCGGCCTCTACCAGTTCACCGGCCTGACAGAGGGGGTGTTGCTCAAATGAGAAGATACCTTTTGCTAGCCCTGCTCATACCAATGCTGACCCTTCCCCTTTTAGCAGAGGAGATCTCCTTCAAGGGGGGCTCGACCAGCATGCAGATGCAACAGGGCTCTGAGACGATCATCTTGCAGGACGGAGCAGAGGTGAGCGTTGGCTCGCTATTGTTGCGTGCAACCGTCATGGAGCTCTACGGCAAGGATTTCAGGTTTGTCCGCTGTGAAGGGGATGTCACGCTCCAGGATGAGGAGCGCGGCATATCGCTGGTCACCTCCTCCCTTCTCTTTGACAGGGTGGAGGAGACGCTCCTGATCGACAGCTGGGTTGAGCTGGAGGATACGAACAACCAGGTCGCAGCATCTGCTGCACGCATGGAGTTCCTCTTGCAGGAGGGCATTGTCATCCTGCAGGTCCAGGCGAGGCTGCTCAAGCACACCGATGACGGTCCGATGATCTGCCGCAGTGACCATATGACCTTTGACCGGGACAAGGAGATGCTGGAGCTGAAAGGAAGGGCAACCATAGTATGGAGGCCCGACACCTATGAGGCTGAGGCCATCACCGTCAACCTCGATACTGAAGAGATCAGGATGGAAGGCTCCATCAAGGGGACTATCCATGGGTAAAAGCGTACTTGAGGTGGTGAACCTGGCCAAGGCCTATGGGAAGAAAGAGGTTGTCAAGGACATCTCCTTCTCCATGCAGGCAGGGGAGATCATAGGGTTGCTCGGTCCCAACGGGGCCGGCAAGACCACTACCTTCTACATGATAGTGGGCTTTCTCAAGCCCAAGCGCGGCACCATCCTGCTCGACGGTGTGGATATCACCAGGCTGCCGATGTACATCCGTTCCAAACGGGGAATCTCCTACCTGCCCCAAGAGCCCTCCATCTTCCGCAAGCTCAGCGTTGAGGACAACATACGCCTGGTCGTTCAGACTAGGGCGGATCTGAGGAAAAACAAACAGGAAGAACTTGTAGAGGAGCTTTTGGAGGAGTTTGGCATCGCCGCCATTCGCAAGCAGAAAGGCTACACCCTCAGCGGGGGGGAGAGACGGCGTACCGAGATAGCCAGGGCCCTTGGTTGCAGTCCCCGCTTCCTGTTGCTGGACGAACCCTTTGCAGGGATCGACCCCAAGGCTGTCTATGAGATCAAGCAGCTTATCCGCAGCCTGAGTGCAAAAGGCATAGGCATCCTGCTCACCGACCACAATGTACGGGACACCCTCTCCATAACCTCCTCGTCCTACATCATCAACGAAGGATCGATCCTTGTATCGGGTGGTAAGCAGGAGCTGCTTTCCAACCGCATCGCCAGGGAGATCTACTTCGGCGAAGATTTTGAGGGAGAAGGCTGATGGCTTTATCACTCTCACTATCCCAAAAGCAACAGCTCAAGCTCAGCCCCCAGCTCCTTCAGTCCTTTGAGCTGATGGCCCTCCCCCTTGCGGAGCTGCAGCAAAAGATAAAGGCTGAGATAGAGATCAACCCCGCCTTGGAGATTCCCTCCGGCAGGGAGGCCTCCTTTGAGGTGTTTGCCGAGAAAAACCAGGATACGGAGAAGATCAGCGACTCCTATTCAGACTCATCCAGCTATGGAAGTGACAAAGGTGGGTACGATACCGAGGCCTCCGACCGTCGCCAGAGCTTCATGGAGAACGCCCTCAGCGACGAGGAGACCTTGCAGGAGCACCTGTTGAGCCAGCTGGGGTGCGAGGCCCTGAGCAAAGAGGAGTATGAGGTTGGGATGTTGCTCATCACCAACCTCGATGCGAACGGCTTCCATGTCCAGGAGCCCCTTGGCCTCCTGAAAAAAGATCAGAAGCCCCTGTTCGAACTGATGCTGGAGAGGATCCACCGCTTTGACCCCCCGGGGATCGGAGTAAAGGACTGGAGGGAGTCGCTCATACTCCAGGCACGGCTGAGGGGAATGGAGGGCGATGAGCTGCAGAGCTTCTCGCTTCTTGTCCAGGACAACCTGGAGCTGATACGGGCGAACAAGCAGGCCCAAGTGGCAAAGAACCTTGGCCTTGAACCCGAAGAGCTTGAGGAGCTGTACAGCTTCCTCAAGACCCTCACCCCCTACCCCGGACAGGGATTCGCCAGCGGTCCTGAGCTCTACGTCATCCCCGACATTGCTATCCGCAAGGTGGACGGGCAGCTGCTGCTGCGCATGAACAGCTCCTCCCTACCCGACCTGAGGATCAACGAGGAGTTTGAGGCATTCTCCCTGGAAAAGGCGATGCCCAAGGAAACACAGCTCTACATACAGGACCAGCTCAAGCGGGCACAATCGCTGATGTTCCAGGTCCAGCTTAGGAACCAGACCCTCTACAAGGTGGGTCAGGTCCTTGCCGTGAAGCAAAAGGAGTTCTTCCTCTCAGGGCCCCAGTTCATACAGCCTCTGACCCAAAAAAGCGTTGCCGACCAGATAGGGGTGCACGAAACCACTGTCAGCCGCATATCCACTGCCAAATGGATAGATACCGATTGGGGCATCATTCCTATAAAGAGGCTGTTCAGCAGCGCTGTAGGGGATGAAGGCGAGCAGGTATCCAAACATGCCGCCAAGGAGATCATCCGCCAGATCCTGGAAGAGCACCAGGGCCAGAAGGCCCTGTCAGACCAGAAGATCTCCGACCTGCTGAAGGAACGCGGCATCACTGTAGCCAGAAGGACCGTATCCAAGTATCGCAATGAGCTGAATATCGACCCATCCTTCATCAGGGGAACAAACTGACAGCAGATGCCGACTCACAACGAAGGGGCGCTTTCGCGCCCCTCCTTGATTATCACAAACTCAATACGATCAATGCTCCTTTATCTTACCCTTTTCCTTTCTGGCCACAGCTTCAATCTTGTCCACCAGCATCTCAATGCCTTCATACAACTCATAGCAGTCATAGCTGACCATCTTGAACGAGCCCCAGGAAAAGTGAATCTTTGCATCCAAGTGAAAGCCTTGCCCCTCTGTCTCCCTGGTCATAACAATGTCCAGGTCATGAAGGTAATCTTCGGCGAACTGCAATTTCTGCAGTTTCTTGTCCAAAAACGCCCGGGTCTCATCACTAGGATTGTACCGGATGCCTCTTACTGTCAAATTCATAAGCCCTCCTTTGACTAAGGTCCTATCTCAAAGATAAGGCTTCCCAAGCGATACGTCAATGGACAAATAATTCCTCCACGCGATAAAACAGACCATTGAGGGTACAGCACCTTGTTTTACAAGGGCATGCCAAAGGTTTTTACCCCCGGCAAGGACAAATGAGGGGTTGCAGAATAAAAGTAACAACTGTATAGTAAAACCTGAAAGGGAGCCCCCTCCCCCAAGG
>CAZGOK010000123.1:0-6184 GCA_964527665.1 uncultured Sphaerochaeta sp. | reverse complement strand
GTACCTTCATAGACTCCCCTGAACTCTACATGATCACCATCCGCGACGAGATCCAAAAGATGGCCAACCTCGCCTGCAATATGCTCAACCGCTATCGCTCCATGTTCAACAACCCCGACATCAACCTTGATGCAGAGGTAGCGGCGATGAAGCATGACGAGGAGTATGCAGACCAGATGCAGGAGCAGCTCTCAGACTTTTGCGTCCACCTCCTGCAGGACTCACAGACCCCTACCAATGCATCATCGCTGAACTGCCTGATCCGCGTCATGGATGAACTGGAGTCGGTTACCGACAGCTGCTACAACTTGGTGATGCTCGGCCAAAGGCGCTTCCAGCAGAACTGGAAATTTGATGAGACGACCGATAGCGAGCTGCGTCAGTACCAGAACCTTGTCCAGGAGTTCCTAGACTATGTGCGAGACCGCATGGATAGGACCCTCACCAAGTCGGAAATGCAGAAGGCAAACGAGTTTGAAGAGCAGATCAACACCTGGAGAACCCACCTGACCAACCTTGTGCAGGGGCGCCTCTCCGAAGAGAATGCCGATGTGCGCATGGAGCTGCTCATCCTTGAGAAGATTCGCCACCTGGAGCATATCGGGGACTACTGCACAAACATCGCCGAGGCATACCACCAGGCTGTCAAGCACACCCCGATGCTACAAAAGCGCTCAGGGCGCCCCGTAGCAATACTGACCAAGGACAATGACAAGCCAACAGGGACCTGATCACTCAAGTCCCTGCCTGCATGCCCACCTAAGCGGTGGGTTTTTTCTGTATTGATACGGGATGCATTTTTTTCTAGTACAGGACAACCTCAACACCGGCGATGCCACAGAGATCCTCATAGGCATCGCTATAGGATTGCAGCACCTGCTCACACCCCTCCTGCATAAGGTTCACAAACAGCAGGTCATCATCGAGGGCAAGGTTGCCCGTCGTTCCTGCGCTCGTACGGGTCTTCAGGGTCTCTATGGGGTCGAACGCCTCTACATCAGCGAGGTGCAGCCCCACGTCCTTGTAACTGTCGCGGAAGTTTTCTCCGGTGAGGACCATGTTCAGGACCACATCGGTGGCATATAGCGATGGGACACAAGCCTTGGTCAGCGCCTCTTCGTGGACAACCAGGCCCTCAAGCATCCTATCCATGATGGCAACCAGTTGCCAGGTGGCCCGCGTGCCCTGCATCAGAGGCTCCTTAGTGTCCTGAAAGTCCCTATTGTATCCTGAAGGAAGGCTCCTGATGATGGATTTTACTGCTATGGCAGAGGAAGAGACCAGAGCTGAACGGCTTCTGGCAAGTTCAAGGCCGTCAGGATTCTTCTTCTGGGGCATGATGGAGGAACCTGTACACAGCTCCTGGGGCAGGGAAAAGTATCCGAACTCAGGCAACGTGAAGAGTATGAGGTCCTGGGCAAGCTTGCTTATGGTCAGGGCGATGTAATCGCAGCTGTCCAGCAGCATCGCCTCAAACTTGCCTCGGCTGTTGTTTGCATAGAGCACATTGTTCTGGACTCGGGAAAACCCCATCTCAGAGGCAACACCCTCCCTGTCCAGGGGGAGAGGCACGCCGTAGGAAGCGGCAGAACCCAAAGGGCTTTGGTCGAATGTCCAGGAGAGGTGCATCAGGTGCTGTGCCTCGTCATAGAGCTCCTCAGCAAACGATGCGGCCCACAGCCCTACCGACGATGGCATCGCTATCTGCATGTGGGTCCTTCCAGGCATGGGAACAAACTCATGCTTCTTGGCAAAAGAGAGCAGGCTTTTTGCAAAAGCGCCCGTCTCTCTGCAGAGCTTGAGGGAGAACTCGCGCATCCACAGGCGCAAGGCTGTCTGCACCTGGTCGTTGCGGCTTCTTCCCGTATGGATCTTCTTGCCCGCCTCCCCTACGCTCTTTGTAAGGAACCCTTCGATGGCCGTATGACAGTCCTCATCAGCTGCTGTGATAGGAAAAGAATCATCCATGCGGAGATGAATGACCTCCTGCAGCCCCTCTTCCAACTGAGAGAGCTCATCTTCACTGAGCAAGCCGATACTGTGCAGCCCGCGTGCGTGGGCAATGGATGCAAGGGCATCGGCCACCACCAGCTGCTGGTCCAGGATATAGTCCTTGTTTACCGTAAATTCTTCCATCAACAGATCAAGCGAATAGTCTTTTTGCCAAAGTTTGGACATGCTCACCCCCCTAAGGTTGTCCAAGTCTAGGGTGTTTGCCCTCTTTCTGTCAATTGAAGCAATCAGCCAACCTTTCTCCCTTTTTTACTATGAAACAATGTACGCTCACCCTTGCATCTGCCCTTATGCTCCTCTTGCTCACCATCGGTTGCGGATGCAACCAGGAAGGTCCTGGGTGCATCAACCTGTTCGCACAGCAGGACAGCACCCCCCCGATGCTGCTCAGCGCCAAGGCAATCGATACAGCAACCATAACCTTGCAGTTCAGTGAGGAGCTGCGCGCCTCATCCATAACCTTGCTGGTCAACGGGGTAGAGAATACTAACCACCTCTACAAAAGGGAGACCATCATGCTCTACCTCACCTCCCCCATGCCCATAGCCTCCTCCACACGCCTGGAGGGCCGGGTGGAGGATCTGTGGGGGAACAGCACACGCTTTGCCCTGGAAGTCTGGGCATACAACCCCAACAGGGCTTGTGTCCTCATCAACGAATTTTCCACCAAAGGATCGGGGGCCAGCCCTGACCGGGTCGAGCTGCTGGTCACCAAAGCGGGCAACCTCTCCGGCCTTACCCTGGCCAATGGTGTGGGACCGTACGCCAAGGACCGCTGCATCCTAGGGGACAAGCGTGTTTTTGCTGGGGATTTTATAGTCGTCAGCTTCCAGGCGGGATCGGATGCGTATCAATCTGAGCATCTTGGAGGGTTGAGCTCCAACAACGGATGCATCGTCGTCACCGAAAGCCCTGACTGGCAGAGCCCTATCATTGATGCTGTGCTGTACAGTAACAAGACAACCACCACGCACGGAGGCTTCGGCTCAAGGGAGAGCGAAGAGAGCGCCCGGCTTCTTTATGAGGGGAGACAGTGGGACTCATCCCTTTCAGATAAGGCGATAGACTCCACCAACAGCACAGCGACACGCACGCTGTGCCGTGACTCCTACAGGGATACCAACAGCGCACAGGACTGGTATGTCTGTGATACCAAGGGAGCTAGCTTTGGCATGGAGAACACCAGCAAGCGGTATGAACCATAGAAGGCCGCTTAAAGAATTCTACTACGTGTTAAACCCATACGATACTCCAACAGCAGTCTTAGCCCTTACCCATCAAAGTGATGCATGAATAGGGGCTGGCAAACCCTAGACAACCGCAGATACATTCCCTAAGGTTACCTAGTTGAGGATAGGAACCATGAGTAGAGCCACCGATCTGACCCGTACGCTTCTCAAACTTGCAAACGTCAAGGACCTGGCTACAAAACAGTACAGAAACCCTTCCAGGGGTAGCGCTGTGATGGATGCCAAATATTTCACAGCCGGCTATACCGTCGAAACACAGGAGGTGATGGAAAGAAAGGTCACCACGGTCACCACCGCTGATCATGATGGAAGGCACCTGGTGCTTTTCCATGGGGGCTCGTATGTGCTTGAGGCAACACCCTTTCACCGGGGATTTATCCAGGTCCTCGTCAAAAGACACCAGATGGCGGTAACCTTCGTCGAGTACCCGCTTGCCCCGGAGAGCACCTTTGAGACAACCATGGCCATGGCCATGGCATCTTATCAGAAGATTGTAAGCACCTACCCCGAGCATACCTTCTTTCTTTTTGGCGACTCAGCTGGAGGCGGCCTTGCTTTGGCCCTTCTCCAGCTGCTCCGTAAGAAAGGGATCCAGCCTTTCCCCAAGAAAACTGTCTTGTGCTCCCCTTGGCTTGACCTGACGCTTCAGAACAAACAGATTCCCGAGTATG
Organism: uncultured Sphaerochaeta sp.; assembly: GCA_964527665.1. Lineage (GTDB taxonomy): Bacteria > Spirochaetota > Spirochaetia > Sphaerochaetales > Sphaerochaetaceae > Sphaerochaeta. The sequence continues at coordinate 2,250 of CAZGOK010000123.1, read as the reverse complement.
AAGGATTGGACCCACTCCTATCGGTAGAGGGCTTGCATTATGCCGCCCAACTCTACAGTGGCGGTTCAGACCTAACGAACCCCATCCTCTCCCCCCTATTTGGGGATATGGACAGCCTGGGGGAGATCCTGCTGTTTGTCGGGACCCATGAGATCTTCTATCCCGACTGCATGCTCCTACAGGAAGAACTAGATAAAGCGGATGATTCTTCACTCTCCATGGTACTCGGTGATGGTCTGATGCATGATTGGGTACTGTTTCCTTCTAAACAAGCAAGCCAAGTGCCAAGCCAGATAGATATGTTCCTTCGCTAGGATGCATCACAAGGAAAATGCACATTCAAACCCAAAAGTAAACGAGTATCTGCAAAGAGAGCAATATATTCAAGAAAAAGCTATAAAATCAAAATTAAGTCACCAAGACAGACAGCAAAAGAGGAGGCTTGCGCCTCCTCCCAAACAAACAGTGTTACATCTTACAGATAGGGTTTTACAAACCCTTCAAGCACTGAAAGTGATGCTGCCCCAATGCGTTGGTCAACCACTTCCCCATTCTTAAAGACCATAAGGGTGGGTATGCTGTTGACGCTGAACTTGCTGGCAACAGAGACGACTTCGTCCACATTGACCTTGGCCACCAGCAATTTCCCAGCATATTTTTCAGCTAGCTGGGCAATGGCTGGGGCTATCATCTTACATGGGCCACACCAAGGTGCCCAGAAATCCACTAGGACCGGCTTGTCCGCCTGCAATATCTCACGCTCAAAGTTATCAGAGGTAATGATTATTTCACTCATGCGTATAGCTCCTTCTCTCGAGTGATATAGTAACGGCAAACCGGGAAAAAAGATAGTGGATTCTATGCAAGGCTCAGAGGGCTATCTCCTCATCGAAGAACGGCTCCTGATCATCATCGCAGATCTCAGCAGGCTTGCCCTTGCTCTCCGGCTTGAACTCCACATGCTCGGCCACTACGATGATCTTCTCACGTTTGCCCCCTTCCTTATCTTCCCAGCGCTCCTGACGCAACCGCCCAACAACACGAACACCCCGTCCCTTCTTGAGGTAATTGAGGCATCCTTCAGCCAAGCCGCCCCATACCTGCACCCCGATGTACATGACCTCTTCCACCGCGTCTGCATTGGCCTTCTTGTAATACCGATTCACGGCAATGGAGAACTTTCCCATGACACTTCCATTGCTTCCTACCAACACCTTTTCAGGATCACGTACCAAATTCCCTTCCAACAACACCGAATTCAAATTGTTCATGCGTACCTTCCTTATTACTGCCTTTTCAGATCCCCCTCGTCGCTCAAGCTCCTTGTAGGGTAATGTATCTTTGCAGTTTCACTTTACTAAGAGCATGGGGTCGTTCAATCGCTTCAAGGATTGGAGACCTGGCTTATAGGTGATTGTGGCAAAAGCTGAAGAATTGATAGGATTACCTGCACGCATCCAAGTAATGACAACGGAAAATGATCATCATAGAAATCATTATTCATATGGGGAGCTATCAGTTCCTGTTGGATGAGGCTACCATCATCTCTTGATTCCAGAAAACCGCTAGGTTTATACTGAATTACATCAAAGACGAGAAATAATGGAGTAATGCCATGAATTCTATGCACAAAGATTTGATGGTTCCCATTGAGGATGGCCTACTCAATATCCGCGTAGGTGCCATCATCATGAAAGAGGGAAAATTCCTCATGGTTGGAAACCCATGCGAAGAGTATCTATATTCCGTTGGAGGACGCATCAAATTCTCGGAGTCTTCGCAGGAAGCCGTATGTAGGGAAGTCTATGAGGAAACTGGCGTTCATATGGAGATTGAAAACCTTGGGTTCGTACATGAAAACTTTTTCTCTGGTGATTCTCCTACCAAGGCTGGAAAGCGTATCCAAGAAATCTCGTTTTACTATTATATGAAAACTCCTGTAGGGTTCGAGCCTGTCTGCAACAGTTTCTCTGAAGATGGAACCAAGGAGTATCTTATCTGGATAGATGCCAATGATAGGAGAAGGTTTTTCCCAGAGTTCTTTAGGGAGGAGTTGAAATGCCCCTCAAGGATACCCAAACATATTGTTACAAAGGATTTCCCAAAGTCATAGATGCAAGACAGGGTATTTCTCCCATAGGGTGAAAGAATGCGTCCTAATCGGAAAAACTGAAAACTTTCCCTTTGAAAGGCCGGAAGATTCTGTCTATACTTGAAAGTATGCAAGAACTATTGGAACTAGTAAAATCT
>CAZGOK010000122.1:4030-6193 GCA_964527665.1 uncultured Sphaerochaeta sp. | reverse complement strand
GATCGGCCCCTGGGGCCAGCAACTGGTACAGCCTTTCCAACTCTTCGCTGGAGGTGTAGGGAATTTCTAGCCTACCCTTCTCCAGAGAACCTTTGACCTCCACCTGTGATCCTACAGCATGGAGAAACTTATCCTCAACACTAATAACATCCGGGCTTTTAGGCAAACTCTTCTTAGTTCTTTTTTTCTTATCCTGATAGGCAACCCGCTTTCCCTGGTTGAATTGGGATGCAAGCTGTTCGGTCGCCCTCACAGAGAGCTCCTTTTCCAACACGGTACGATAAAGAATCTCCCTATCGGCAGGATTTACCACAGACAGGAGGGCCCTGGCCTGACCTGCTGTGAACTTACCTGAAAGAAGATCGTTTTGCATGGTTCCTGTCAGCTGCAACAGTCTTATGCTGTTGCTGATGGTTGAACGATTCTTTCCCACACGGGTAGCAAGCTCTTCCTGGGTGATCCCAGCTTCCTGGATGAGGTAGGCATACGCCTTGGCCTCTTCTATGGGGTTGAGGTTCTCTCGCTGGATATTTTCTATCAGGGAGACCTCAAGGCGCTGCAGATCGGTAAAATCTTTAACAAGTACAGGGATTGTATCCAAGCCAGCCAGCTTTGAGGCACGGAACCGCCTCTCACCAGCAACGATGCTGTACTCCCCTGGGGCTATTTCCTCTACCAGAATGGGCTGCAACACCCCCTGGCCCTTGATGGAGGCTGCCAGCTCCTTGAGGCTGGTCTCATCAAACTCCTTACGGGGCTGACGGGGATTTGCACGGATATTCGCCAAAGGGATCATAAGGACAGCATCATGCGCAACCTTATCCCCTTGGGTAGGGGTCATGCCCAAGGCATTCTCCAAGACTGAATCAAAAGAGTAGTCTTGCATCAATGATCCGATTCCCTTGCCTAGCCCATGTTTTTTATTTGAGTTTTGCGACACGATGTGAGACCTCCTTTGCGAGTGCTTCGTAGGCCTTGGCTCCACTACTGCCGCCATCGTAGATATCGATGGGAAGATTATGGGAAGGAGCCTCTGCAAGCCTGATGTTACGGGGAATGACTGTAGTGAAGGTGAGGTTAGGGAAGTATGATGAGACATCTTCAACAACCTCGGTGGTCAGATTGGTCCTTTTGATGAACATCGTAAAAAGGATCCCCAAGATCTCAAGGTTGGGATTCAACGACTTCTTGATGTTCCCTATGGTCCTCATCAGAAGGTTGAGCCCCTCCATTGCATAGTACTCACACTGCATGGGGATTATAACCTGCTGGGCCCATGTCATTGCATTGACCGTCACCAGGCCCAAGGAGGGAGGACAATCACCTAGGATGTAATCCCAACTCTCATCCAAGGTAGAGAGGGCTCTCTTGAGGAACTGCTCCCGTTCATACTGAGCTACCAATTCGATGTTGAGTCCAGCCATATGGATGTTGCTGGGAATGACAAAAAGGTTTTCAACCACTGTCTTTTGGCAAGCATCCTCGGCTGGACATGTTCCCGCCATGACTTCATACATTCCAGGTCCTTTGCCATCTGCTCCGATCCCACTGGTTAGGTTACCCTGTGAATCAAGATCAAGCAGAAGCACCTTATTTCCCATCTTAGCCAATGCGGAACCAAGGTTAACTGCGGTAGTGGTTTTGCCTACTCCGCCCTTTTGGTTTAAAAAAATGATTTTTTTCACACTCATGTACTTACTATAAGGAATAGTTGAAGACTTGTCACCTAAAAAGGCAGACTCCTTGACCCTTATGCGACACTATTGTATCTTTTATCTAACCCTATGGAGGAAAATACTATGGAAGATAAAGTCAAGAAAGCTATTGAGGACATACGACCCTCACTGCAAAATGACGGAGGCGATATCGAGTTTATCAGCTTGGAGGGCACCGATGTGACCGTACGTCTGGTTGGAGCCTGTGCAGGCTGCCCAATGTCCCAGATTACTCTCAAAAGTGGAGTCGAACGATATCTCAGAAATTTCGTCGATCCCAAGATTACTGTCATAAACGGCACTGACCTATAAAGTAACCGTTTGCAGTCTGTAACGTTTCACGAGAATTGTTTCACGTGAAACGTTTTTTTATTTAAATTATCTACCAACAATCCATCTTTCACCAAAAACCCTGTAATCATTAAAGATACATACCGACCATCCATTT
>CAZGOK010000122.1:0-3930 GCA_964527665.1 uncultured Sphaerochaeta sp. | reverse complement strand
TTGTATCCTACAATTCTTTCAAAATATACGCCTGCTATCTCCATTGAGGTTACCCTACACCCAAACCAATCATGAATACCTCTTGTGATCGACATATCACCCATTCTTTAACGAGAACAGTGAATTTGATCTAGTCTTATAGTACTCAACCCATACTGCAGCTGCATTTTTTGTTTAAAAATACGTTTTTTGGAATTTACACCAAGGTCATTCCAGCCATAGGTAACAGATTAATTGTCCATAATTATCTCTGATCATTTTAAGTTCCCTTACCTGTTTCACGTGAAACACAGGTCTTATAACAGTCAATCTGCATTCCCTTGATAATTCAGCAGTGATTTCCCCCTAAACTTCATGGATAGGACCCTTAACCTCTTAGAGCTGTGGCCTTTCCATGCAGCATATTTCTTCACTTTTGATGGAAAATATAATACTTCTTGTATGTTTCACGTGAAACACGGTGTTTTCTCATCTTTGCTTCATATTAGATCTGCTGCCCAGTATTTCCAACCATATTATTAAGTATCAACATTTTTTTCACTTCTTTTGTATTTCTAGATCTATCTCCATACGTTTCACGTGAAACAACTCACAATCTGCACCTTTCAGGGAAATCCTTCTTGGAATCATCATGCTTTAAAAATTCAATCGTTCTTTGCTGTTATGGAGGTACTATTGAGTATTATTTTTGTTGTTTTCATTTTGGTCAGTTTTTTCACTATTTTTTTCAAGAGAAATCCAAATCCTCCAAAAACTGCATCCCATAACGCCATTTACAGGTTATTTCTCTATGTTTCTACATAACGATACAGAATAGCTTGGGAATTTCATCCTGTTTTCAGGGTAAAAGCAGGGCCGCCCCAAAATTGGAGCGGCCCTGCTTTTAGTACTATACAGATGTTTTTATTCGGTATCTATTGTGGAGTCTTCGTCCTCTTCATCGATGGATTCTTCCTCTACCTCGATGAGATCAGTGGCTTCACCAGCGATCAGAAGGGCATCATCAAGGAGTTCATCCTCTTCAAGCTCTTCATCATCGCCTGTGGATGCTATGGCTACTATGGAATCCTTGGGAGATTTCATGGTAACAACCTTCACCCCACTGGCATTCCTGCCCTGGATGGAGATATTCTTCACATGCACACGCAGTGTCTGGCCCATGAGGGTCACACATACCACATCATTATCGTCGTTGACTGCAAGAGCCCCTACGATGAAGTCCGCCTTCCCTCCGAGCTTGTAGATCCTCTGGCCCTGGGTGGCTCTATTGTGGACCGTAAAGCTATCGAAGGTAACCTGCTTGCCCTGGCCATTTTCGGTGACCATGAGTATTCGCTTGGTATCATCAACCTTCAGGAGCCCTGCAACCACATCCTCACCGAGCAGCTTGATGCCCCTCACCCCCCGTGATGCACGGCCCATGGCCCTGACATCAGACTGGGCGAACTTGAGGCCCCGTCCCTTTTTGGTGATAAGCATGCACTCATCGCCTTCCTGGACAAACTCACTGTGCAACAGCTCATCACCTTCGTCAAGGTAGATGGCTATGATGCCACGTGCCCTTGCGTTGCGGAAGTTATAAAGTGAGACCTTCTTCACCACACCAAGACGCGTTGCCATCATGATGTACTGGTCCTCACTGAACTCCTTGAAGTTGATGATGGAGGTTATCCTCTCTGTCGTCTCCAGCTGCAGTATGTTCTTTACACTGATGCCCTTGGCATTTTTGGAAGCCTGGGGGATGTCAAATACCTTGGTGTAGTAACCCTTTCCCGCATTGGTGACAAACAGCACATACTCGTGCGTTGAAGCTACAAACATATGGTCGACGAAATCACCATCCTGAAGCTTTGCGGTTCTGCTGCCCTTGCCGGCCCTTCCGTGGGTGTCATACTCATCGGTCGGGATACGCTTGGCAAAACCCTTGTTGCTGATAAGGACCACAACCTCTTCATTCTTGATGAAATCCTGCATGGTCGACTGTCCGATCTCCTCTCGCGTGATCTGCGACAGGCGACGGTCCTTGGGGGCCAGGTTCCCTGGAAGGGCCCTGACCTCGCTCTTTACGACAGCAAGGATCTTCAGCTCGTCTGCAAGAAGCTCCTGGTAGTAGGCGATCTTCTGCTCAAGGTCTGCCAGTTCATCAAGAATCTTGGAGGATTCCAGATGACTGAGGCGCCCGAGCTTCATGTCGATGATCGCCTGAGCCTGGATCATATCCAGACCGAAACGAGAGATAAGCCTCTCTGCAGCAATGCTGTTGTCCTGGGACTCCTTGATGATGCGGATCACCTCATCAATGTTATCCAAGCCAATCTTCAGGCCCCGTAGGATATGAGCCCTCTCCTGAGCCTTTCTCAAGTCATAACGGGTCCTGCGCTCCACCACTTCCTTGCGGTGCTCGATGTAGTAGACCAGCATATCCTTCAAGGTGAGCAGCTGGGGCCTTCCGTTGACCAGGGCCAGGTTGTTTACGTTGAAGTTTGTCTGAAGCGCTGTGCGGGAAAAGAGCTGGTTGACGACAACCATAGGCTCACTGCCCATCTTCAGCTCAACGACAATACGGATTCCATTACGGTCGGACTCGTCCCTGACTACAGATATGGAGGGGATCGCCCCATCCTTTCTGAGGTCGTCGATCTTCTTGACCAGGTCGGCCTTGTTCACCTGGTAGGGGATCTCGGTAAAGACAAGATGGTCGCGCCCGTTGTCAAAGGACTCGATCTCGTAGCAGGAACGCTGGACAATCCTGCCCTTACCGGTGGTAAAGGCATCCTTTATACCCTGCATGCCGCAGATGATCGCACCGGAAGGGAAATCAGGTCCCTTGATGTGCTCCATCAGCTCGTCGATGGTGATGTCGGCATCCTCAATGACAGCACACACAGCGTCACAGATCTCCTGCAGGTTGTGCGGCGCCATATTGGTCGCCATACCTACGGCGATACCGCTGCTGCCGTTTGCCAGCATAAAGGGGAAGGAGCCGGGAAGGACCGTGGGCTCCTCAAGCGACTCGTCATAGTTGGGACCGAAGTCGACCGTCTCCTTCTGGATATCGACGAGCATCTCCTCGCCGATGCGGCTCATCTTCACTTCAGTATAACGCATCGCCGCTGCAGGGTCTCCGTCGATCGAACCGAAGTTACCCTGTGGCGTGATGACCGGATACCTCAGAGAGAAGTCCTGGGCCAGGCGGACCAGGGCTTCATAAACCGAACCATCGCCGTGGGGGTGGTACTTACCCAGGACGTCACCGACGATACGTGCACTCTTCTTATAGCTGGAGTTGGCCCTGATGCCCATCTCAAACATATCGAACAAGATCCGCCTGTGCACAGGCTTGAGCCCATCGCGCACATCAGGCAGAGCCCTACTTACTATTACGGACATGGCATAGTTGAGATACGAGGTGCGCATCTCCTTTGACACATCCACAGGAATTATTCTGCTGTTAATCTCTTCTTCCACAATACTATCCTTATCCTATACATCCAGATTCGATACATACACGGCATTTGCGTCAATGAAGGCCCTACGGGGCTCAACCTCTTCACCCATGAGCATGGAGAACACCCTATCGGCTTCCTCCGCATCATCAAGGCGAATCTGGCTGATCATGCGGGTTTCAGGATTCATGGTTGTCTCCCAAAGCTGCTCTGGATTCATCTCACCAAGACCCTTGTACCTCTGGATGGATGCCTTGGAGTTCTCGCCGATGTTGTTCTCCTTGAGAATTCTCACCCGCGCTTCCTCATCATAGGCGTACTCCACCTTCTTGCCGACGGTTATCTTATAGAGGGGAGGCATGGCAAAATAGACATAGCCGGCCTCGATGAGAGGGCGCATATACCTAAAGAAGAAGGTAAGCAGGAGCGTCCTGATATGCGAGCCGTCGACATCGGCGTCAGCCATGATGATGATCTTATGGTA
>CAZGOK010000121.1:0-6317 GCA_964527665.1 uncultured Sphaerochaeta sp. | reverse complement strand
GCACAGTCGTATCCGACGGCCTTCAGGGTGAAGTTGCCGGCCACTATTTCTATGAGAAGCTTGGCCTGCGCACCATGGGCGTCCTCTATGCAAAGAATGACTATAGCCAGGGCCTCTATGAGGGTATGAGTGCAAGCTTTGAAGCCGCAGGCGGAAAAGTCACCATTGCAGAAGCATGCCAGGTCGGGGACAAGGATTTCAAAACCCAGCTGACCAAGATCAGGACTGCTAACCCCGATGCAATCTACATCCCTAACTACACAGCTGAGATGGCCCAGATTCTCGAGCAGGCAAGGCAACTTGGTATCAAGACTCCCTTTGTATCCTGTGACGGATTCTCCAACCCTGACATCTATAACCTCGCCGGCAACTTTACCGACGGTGTTGTCTATGTCGGTCCTGCCAAAGTCAAGGAAAGCGTTGCTTACAGCAAGTTCGTAACCGAATACACCTCAAAGTATGGTGTTGGTCCGGACTCCTTTGCTACCAACGCCTATGATGGTGCCAACATCCTGCTTGCAGCGATGGAAAGTGTCTACAAGAAGAATGGCAAGTTCGACCGCAAGGCCGTTCGTGATGCAGTTGCTGCAACCAAGAACTATGCTGGTGTAAGCGGAACTGTCAACTTTGCTGAGAATGGCGACTTGGTTGCTTACCAGGGTGTCTACAAGGTAAATAAGACCACACCCGAATATATCGGAACTTTTACCGTTGTTGATGGCAAGTTGATCCAGATCGACTAATCGTTTATATCCCGGTCATAGGGAAATTGGGAGGACCGGTGTTGTTTACACCGGTCTTTCCATGTTATCGTACTATCCAGTAATATGGGTAAGGAGAGGCGCATCGTGGGAACCGCTGAATTTTTCCAACATCTGATGAATGGCCTGACTTTGGGGGGCATCTACGCACTTATTGCCCTTGGTTACACTATGGTGTATGGCATTCTAAAATTCATTAACTTCGCCCATGGTGATATCCTCATGGTGGGGGCGTATGTCGGGCTTTTTATCTTTGACCTCTTGAGGGGGGATTCCCCCTTGGGACTGTGGACGATCATCGCCTTTTTCCTTGCCATGCTTGTCAGCATGGCTGCCTGTGGCATTTTGGGCATGACTATCGAGCGCATTGCCTACAAGCCGCTGCGCAAGGCTACAAGGCTTGCCCCGCTGTTGAGTGCAATCGGTGTATCGTTCATCCTTTCAAACAGCGCAGCATGGCTGTTGGGCACCCAGTCCAGAAAGTTCAACTATCCGTTTGACAACAGCTCAATAAACCTGGGCGGGGTGATCATAACACCGCACCAGATCCTGATTTTGGTAGTATCGTTGGCTATGATGCTCGCCTTGAAGCTGTTTGTAGACAGGACAAGAATGGGCAAGGCTATGCGAGCCACCAGCCTCGACCAGGATACTGCCATGCTCATGGGCATCAATGTGAACCGTGTCATCAGTCTGACCTTTGCCATTGGAAGCGCACTGGCCGCTGTCGGTGGCATCCTTATCGCCCTTGACTTCAAGGTCTACCCAAGCATGGGTACCATGACCGGTCTCAAAGCCTTTGTCGCAGCAGTGGTCGGCGGCATCGGAAACATCTCGGGGGCTATGTTTGGAGGGATCCTGCTCGGTCTTCTTGAGACCTTCGGAGTCGCCGTCCTGGGCATCCCTTCAGGCTTGAAGGATACCATTGCCTTTGGTGTGCTCATCATCATCCTGCTGGTAAAGCCGGAAGGCTTATTCGGCAAAGTCGAAAAGGAGAAGGTGTAATATGTTTAACTTTTTTCTTTTGATACTCATCTATACAGGAATTTATGCCCTGATGGCTATCGGGCAGAATATCATCACCGGCTATGGGGGGATGCTCTCCCTCTGTCAGGCAGGGTTCTTTGCCATCGGCAGCTATGCAACAGCTATACTGGCCACTCGGTTCGGCTGGTCCTTCTGGGCCACGCTTCCGGTAGCCGCCATTATAAGCGCCCTGTTCGGCCTGCTCATCGGACTGCCCACCCTACGGTTGAAGGGCGACTACCTCGCCATCGCAACCTTGGGATTCGGCGAGATCGTGCGAAATATCCTGAACAACTGGGACTCTGTGACCAACGGGCCCATGGGAATCCAGAAGATTCCGATGCCCGACCTCTTTGGCTTCACCATCAATCCCTATAAGAAATACTCCTTTCTGGTCATGGTGATAATCTTTGTCATCATAGCCTATGTCCTCTTCCAACGCCTTGCCCGTTCACGCATGGGCCGTGCCCTTACCGCAGTGCGTGAAGACGAGATCGCGGCCCAGTCGATGGGCATCAACATCACCAAGTACAAGGTCTACGCCTTTGTTCTCGGTGCTGCAGTAGCTGGCATCGCAGGCTCGCTTCAGGCCGTCTTCTCCCTTTCGGTCACCCCAGGGACCTATACCTTCATGGTGTCAGTCATGGTCCTGTGTATGGTGGTCCTCGGGGGCATGGGTAACTTCAAGGCAGCAATCCTGGGTACCTTCATCATTCAGCTCATCAGCTACTTTCCTCAGCTTACCGGTCTCAGCAGTGTCATCCCTCCTCAGTTCAAACAGATCTTGTTTGGCCTGATCCTGGTGGTGATGATGATCTGGAGGCCCCAAGGTCTGCTTGGTCGGGAAGAACGAACCTATGGCTCCAAGGGAGGCAAGTGATGACCATATTGGAAACCGAAGCCTTGACCCGGGCATATGGGGGCGTAGTCGCCGTTGATAAAGTCAATTTCTCCGTTGAGGCGGGCCTCATCAGCGGCCTCATAGGTCCCAATGGTGCGGGAAAGACAACCCTGTTCAACAATATGACAGGATTGGACAACCCCTCAAGTGGCAAGGTATTCTTCAACAACAAGGATATAACCGGCTACCCTGCCCATAAGATCTGCCGTATGGGCATCGCCCGTACCTTCCAGAACATCCGCCTTTTCAAGGACCTTTCCGTTGTGGAGAATGTCATGATAGGGCGACACTTCAAAACAGGTGCAAGCGAGACCAAGGGGCGGTTTGTAAATGCCCTGAAGAGCTATGTATACCTGAAGAGGGAAGAGCAGGAGATCTACGAGAAGGCGGACTCCTGGCTTGATTTCTTTGATATGGGCCAGTTCAAGAATGAGCTTGCAAAGAACCTTCCCTATGGAAAACAGCGGGAACTGGAGATAGCCAGGGCCCTGGCAACCGAGCCTGAGCTGCTCTTTCTGGATGAGCCTGCCGCGGGGATGAACCCTCAGGAGACCGAACACCTGATGAGCATCATCCGCAAGATCCGTGACCTTGGCATAACGGTCGTCCTCATCGAGCACGACATGAAGCTGGTGATGAACATCTGTGATACAATAACCGTACTGAACTATGGCCAGAAGCTTGCAGAAGGGACTCCTAGGGAGATCAAGCACAACCCCAAGGTAATCGAGGCCTATCTCGGAAAGGAAGAAGCATGAGCGAACTGCTGACCATTGAGGATATCTCTGTAACCTATGGGAACATCAGGGCTTTGCGGAATGTGAGCATGCATGTGAACCAAGGCGATATTGTCTGTCTCATCGGAGCAAACGGAAGTGGCAAGAGTACCCTTCTCAAGGCAATAGTGGGTCTGGAGCCTCTGGTTGAGGGCTCCATCACCTTCGACGGCGAGGAGATCTGCAAAGCTCGCACCGTCGGTGCAAACGGCAAGAAGAAGCACAACAAAAACCTCACCACCGACATCATTGCCTCCAGGGGCATCGCCCTCGTTCCTGAAGGCAGACGCGTGTTTGCCGACATGAGTGTGGAGGAGAACCTGGATATGGGCGCTTTCATGGTCCGTGACAAGGGCCTCATTGCCGAGCGCAAGGAGGCGATGTACGACTTCTTTCCTATCCTCGGCGCCCGTCGAAGGCAGAAGACACGATCGCTCTCCGGTGGGGAGCAGCAGATGATGGCCATCGCTCGGGCTCTGATGAGCGCGCCTCGCATGATCTTGCTTGATGAACCCGGCTTGGGGCTTGCCCCCCTGGTGATAGCGGATATCTTTGAAAAAATTGACCTTATCAACAAGCAGGACAATGTCACGGTCTTCCTTGTCGAACAGAATGCCAGGATGGCTTTGAAGGCTTCGACGGAGGGGTATGTCATGGAGAATGGAAAGATTGTCCTCCATGATGCCTCAGCATCCCTTTTGGAGAACGAAAAGGTCAGGGCGGCATATCTTGGCGAATAATGACTAGATATTAGCTTGGTCTTGAATTATAGTATTGGTAGATGGTAGGTAGGAGAATCATATGATTATCGAACGAAGAATGACTCGCAACCCTGTTACAGCTACTCCTGACATGTCAATTTCAGAAGCCTCCACCCTGATGAAACAGGAAAAGGTACATAGGCTTCCTGTTTTGGATAAGGATAAGAAGCTCGTGGGGCTCCTTACTGAAAAGGATATTCTCTATGCTTCCCCCTCACCGGCTAGCAGTCTCTCCATCCATGAGATGGCTTACCTGCTCAGCAAGCTTACTGTCAAAAAACTGATGAGCAAGAATGTCGTCACCATCAACAAGGACACCACCGTTGAGGAGGCTGCCCGCATGATGGTCGACCAGGATCTCTCGTGCCTGCCGGTACTCGAAGGGGATAAGCTCATCGGAATCGTCAGCAAGAGTGATATGTTCAAGATCTTGCTGGAGCTGTTCGGAGCCAGACACTTTGGCATCAGGGTCTCCTTTGTCGTCGAGGACAAGCCCGGAACCATAGCCAAGATCTCCCAGGCCCTCAGCGAGCAGAACATTGATATCATCACGTTCGGTACGTTCATGGGAACCGATCCCACCAATGCAATCTGTACCATCAAGGTGCAGGGTGCTTCCATCAGCAAGGTAGTAGAAATAATCAAGCCGTTCGTCTCACAACTGTTGGACGTGCGAGAGGTATAAATGGCCAAGAAGAAACGAGTAATAATAAAGAAACAAGAGACGGCTGGTGACAGCCGTCTTCCTATTGCGGATGACGCCTACAGACCCTTTGAAGCGATCAAGAAGGTACTTCCCAAGACAAATGAAAAGCAAGCAGAGACTGAAATAGAGAAGAAAGTGGTGAAAAAAGCTGAACCACAATCACAGCGCAAGGAACCGCTTATTAAGGGATATGACCCCGATGCCAACTTTGGCGACATCCTCAAGGCTTGGGAGACCACCGGCGAGATGGGGGGCGTCACAGCTCGTATGAAGAGCCATAGCGCTGTCAAAGTGGCGAAGTCCTTTGCTGAGATACTCTCGGAGTGGGATGGCGAGAAGGTCAAGGAACAGGAGAGCAAGAAGGTCCAGCCGATCAAGCCGAGCAAGCAGTATGTGCCCAAAAAGGACTTCGGCTCGCTTTTGGACCAGTTCGATGGGGTAACCCCCAAGAAGGACCGTAGCGTTGCTCCTACACAGAGAACTGCCGCCCCTCCTCCAAAGGATGAGAAGCTGCGTCCTTCCAAGGAGATGGCTCAGGCACTGCAGGACAAGGCTGAGGAGGACACAAAGAAAGAGAGTAGTGTCTCCTGGTCCTTTGCAGATACCTACAAGCAGTGGAATGAACTCTCTGATGAAAAAGCCGCCCTTGCCAATTCCATGAAGGAGAAGCGCGAGGAGAGGCCTGCCTTCCGTTCGGTATCAGCTCTGAGGGCGATGGAGCCTGAGGTGACGCTGGACCTGCATGGGATGAAGGTCCAGGAAGCCGAGGAGGCCTGTGCCGCCTTCCTCAAGGAGAGTGCGGAGAAGGGCCTTCGGAAGGTCTCCCTCATAACCGGCAAGGGGCTGCACAATGACAAGGGCTTCTCGCTCTTGCGGGAGGCTGCCTTGAGTGCCATTAGGCTCAGTGGTGTTGTCAGCCAGGCCTACACACCCAAGGCCAACTATGGCGGCAGTGGTGCCATCTGGATTATTCTGAAGGAAAAATAGAGAGCGTTGCCGCTAAATCATTGAATGGTTTTCAGGCATACAGTACAACGAGAAACAAGCACCTGCTTTGGGATTCCCAAAGCAGGTGCTTGCTTGTAGTACCCCTTGTAGTGCTTACCTGAGGAAAGCGAAGAGAAGGGGGTGGTTGCTGCCTGATGGCACAGGGAAATAATAGGGTGGGCATACACAAAAATAGCCGACTCTCGGTCGAGAATCGGCCTATTGTATCTGTATGTTCTTACCTTTCCCTATAGATGATCCGACCTTTGGTCAGGTCATAGGGAGAGAGTGCTACACGCACCGTATCACCAGGAACAATCCTGATATAGTGTTTTCGCATCTTTCCCGAAAGATGGGCGAGGATAACATGCTGGTTCTGAAGTTCCACACGGAACATCG
>CAZGOK010000120.1:0-6339 GCA_964527665.1 uncultured Sphaerochaeta sp. | reverse complement strand
CGACGATGATGTTTCCTATCATGGTCGAATCCTTTCCACCAACAAGCAACGGGACTGTGTAGGCTCCGAATATCGGGATGAAGGTGAAGATGAAGGCTGTGCTCAGACCACTTTTGATGTTGGGGAACATTACCTTTACTATTGCCTGCAGCTTGGTCGCACCGAGGTCGCGCGCTGCATCAAGGAGGGCGAAGTCAAATTTGTCTATGGTGGTAAAGAGCGGCAGGATCGCAAAGGGGAGGTACATGTAGACAAGGACGAGCACCACAGCGCCGTTGTTGTAGATGAGCTGAACCCCTTCGGTGAGGATGCCCATCTTGATCAGCAGCGTGTTGATGAACCCCTCTGTAGCAAGGATGGATATCCAGGCATAGATGCGGATAAGTGAATTGGTCCAGAAGGGTATGATGATGAGAAACAGCAGGAATGTCTGGTGTTTGCTCTTGGCCATGGCGTATCCGCACGGTATTGCTATGAGGATGCTCACCAAGGTAGCTAGAATGCTAATCCATAGGGTACGGACCACAACTTTTGCAAAGCTGGGGTTGAACATCTGCTTATAGGCAGTAAGGGTAAACTCCCACTCAACCCCTCCATAGAGTCCTCGCTTAAGGAAGCTGTAGAGGATGATGATCGCTAGGGGGATCGTAAAAAAGAGGGTAAACCAGATTCCCATGGGGAAGGCATAGGCTGTCCCCAGAAGTTGTTCACGCTCCCTGGGCTTCAATACCTTCTTCATCGGTCTGTTTCCTTTACCAGATATCCGTCTGTTGCTGTCCAGCTTACATAGACGGTGTCTCTCCACTCGATCTCCGGCCCTTCGTCAAGGAAGGCAGTATGCTGCTTGAACACCTTGATGATGGACTTGTTTTCATTATCAAGGCGTATGTAGAACTTTGACTGGAAGCCAGAGTATACAGGCTCATCGACCACACCTTTATAGCTGTTCAGATATTTGTTTGTTGATTTTGGCGGGTTGGAGGTGATCCTGACCTTCTCAGGCCTGACGGTAAAGTCCACCTCAGCACCAATTTCCAGAGGGTCGTAGTCGGTTACAGTGACCACATCACCAAGGGATGGAACATCGACGGTGAGCATGTACTCATCCTCAAAGGGCTCACAGGTGAGGACTTTGCAGGGGAAGACATTGGACTCGCCGATGAACTGGGCCACAAAACGGGTGGCGGGGGCCTCGTAGATTTCATAGGGAGTGCCGATCTGAAGGATCTTGCCCTTGTTCATGACTGCTATGCGGTCAGAGACAGAGAGGGCCTCGCTCTGGTCGTGCGTCACATAGACGAACGTGATGCCTACCTTGTCGTGGATCACGTCCAGCTCGATGAGCAGGTTCTGCCTCAGCTTGGCATCGAGTGCTGAAAGGGGTTCGTCAAGGAGCAAGACGCTCGGCTCGTTGATGAGTGCCCTTGCTATGGCGACACGTTGCTTCTGCCCTCCGCTGAGCATCGATGGTTTCTTGTCGATATGTTCTTCAAGCTGGACCAATCGGACATACTCACGCACCCTGCGGTCGAGTTCGTCCTTTTCCACACGCCTGAGGCGTAAGGGGAAAGCGACATTCTCGTAGACGGTAAGATGGGGAAAGAGGGCATAGGTCTGGAAGACTGTGTTAGATTGTCGTTTATCCGGAGGAAGAGGTAGGATGTCCTCTCCATCGAACTCCACAGTTCCTGTATCGGGGTAGTCAAACCCTGCGATAATCCTGAGGAGAGTGGTCTTGCCACACCCTGATGGTCCCAAAAGGGAGAAGAACTCACCTTTTTTAATCGTCACACTCACATCATCGAGTGCTTTGAATGATCCGTAAGCTCTGGAGACCTGTTCGACAGCAATTTCAACACCTTTCAATCTTTTCCATTCCCTCCACTCGTTTCAGGCATAGATATCCCAGAGAAACCTGTCCTCTGAGCCTTCACGACTTACTTGCGACTATTGAATATTTTTCGGGTACTGTCAAGGGTTTTGCAAAGTGGCATTACAATGAACAAACAGAGCAATTCTCTTACATGAAAGCATATAAAATTGGTACTGCTTAAAAATCCCTCGCATGAATGATAGCTATATTTCTAAAATCAGCTACCAATGGCGATGGGTATCTATACAGGAGAGAATCATGAGGAGGGGCGTTTGTTCCCGGAAGGGAGGCGCTTCTTCTGCCTTGATAATCCACGATAGGCACCAAAACAGGCAAGGGTAATGAGAAGAAATTATGATGTACATAACGATCTTATGTTATTCTTCTATGCTTATAGCACCAGTAGGACAATTCTCTTGTGCATCCTTTGCACTTTCTTCTGCACCGGAAGGGACTGGATCAGCAATTACTGTTGCTATCATTGTATCATCCATTTCAAATACTTCAGGACATAGTGAAACGCAAAGTTCACATCCAATACACTCATCTCGATCAACATGAGCTTTCATTTGTTTTCTCCTTATCAATACTACGACTATAGGGTAGCACGGTTTTTGCGAAAAAACTATAAGGGTTTTGTGGTGAAGATCTACAAAGTGGGCTTTCCCTTTTGGTATGGGCCACGTATTGCCACATCTCTCAGTTTGTTCTTTTCAATCTACCCTTTTGATAGTTTGGTTGATCAGGTTGTAACCCTTCAGTGGAACCTACCAAAATGAGCCTCTATTTTTTAACCAATCCCATACCAGAAAAAGAAAACCACCAAAACTCTTGCAAGTTCTTATGGTGGTTTAGACTACGCCAAGTAGGAATCGAACCTACGACCTACTGCTTAGAAGGCAGTTGCTCTATCCAACTGAGCTATTGGCGCGCATTGTAACGGTGGAACAATATCCCAAATTGATAAAAAGGTAAAGATGGTCTGAGGATTTTGTCGAGATCAGATTCATGGAAAATCAGGTGTTATCAATAGAGTTGTGCAAAACAGCAATGCTAGGGCTTGCCAGGCAAAGGGTTTATGAGTATTATATAGGTATCCTAGTTAAAGACTAGGAATTAAAAGACTTGGAGGTTTTATTATGTTTTCACAGTACAAACTACCATATGATTTTGGTAAGCTTGAGCCACACATTGACAAACTTACCATGGAAACCCACTATACCAAACACCATGCGGGCTATACTAACAATCTAAATGCAGCCATAGAGAAGGATCCTTCTCTGGGTAACAAAACCATAGAGCAGATCCTTGGCAACCTTGACCATATCGCCGATGATGGCCTTCGCACAACCATCCGGAACAATGGGGGAGGGTTTTACAACCACAACCTGTACTTCTCCACCATAGCCCCTGATGGGGCGAGCAAACCCACAGGTGTCCTCTCCGAGCAGATCAAAAAAGATTTCGGAAGTCTGGACTCCCTGAAGGATGCAATGGACAAGGCAGCTCTTTCCCGTTTCGGATCAGGGTGGGCATTCCTCTCTGTAGCCAAGGATGGCAAGCTCTCCGTTGCTTCCTATCCCAACCAGGACAATCCCCTGATGGACAAGAAGGGTAACACCCCGATCCTTGGCATCGATGTGTGGGAGCATGCGTATTATCTGAAGTATAAGAATCTCAGAGGTGATTACATCAAGGCTTTCTGGGAAGTTGTCGACTGGGATGCCGTAGGTACCCTGTTCAACACATAGTAGTTTTGCGTCTCCTTTTCATGTGTTTCGCCCTCTCTTCACCTCCTTATGAAGAGAGGGCTTTTTCGTATGGACAAAACTGTAATAAGAATATACAAACTGTCCTGAAGTGCCCTAAAAAGAACGGTATAATCCAAAAAGAAGACGGCACAATGCAATACCATACCTGATAACTCGCTTGCACAAGCAAACATTACTTGGTATACTCTAAATATAAATAAAAGAACTTGAAAAGGAGCATTACCATGAGAAACAACGATAATAACAAGAGAGAAAGCATTGAATTTATGATAAAGGACACCGATATGTTCCTAAATTCAGATTATGATAGACTATCATCACATATTGAGGGCCACCGATACTTCCTAGGAAAAGATTTGAACATCAACGTCAGTTGGGATGAGGCAACCTTCTCTTGGATGAGCAACATATACCAGCCCATCAGCCAGGTCATGGAGAACTGGACCATCCAGATGAGCTTCCCCGGAAGACGAAGGGCCGACGTGTTCTTCGAAATCTGTGACCATCTCTACTACCTGAGCCTTGAGAAGGGCAAGGAAGTTGGCATCTATGAAGCAGTGTACAGCTATGGTGCACATTTTGGAAACGCCATCGGCCGCTTTATGGCAAGGCTGTTCTCCCCCAAAAGCGTTGCATAGCAGAGCAAGCACTCTGATCTGTATAGTAGGAAGACGACCCAAAACGGGTCGTCTTCTGCTTTTTGGTCAAAGAGCATCTTCTTTATGATGCAACGCTCATGTGCAAGTTGATGTTATTCTTTCACCAAGAGTGTTTTGGCCTTCCTGGCAAGGGCCCTGACCTGAAGGCGAACAAGGGGGACCAAGGGCTTTGGCAGGGCTTCAAGGGGGAACCAACCAGCACTGGAAAATTCATTGATGTTGGTGATAGCCCTTGCATCCTCCATGGGGGAAGCGAATACCTCATAATGGAAGTAGGGCAGCCGGCTCTTCCATAGGGGATAGAGGGAACCCACCTCGATACCCATCTCCTCCGCTGTTTCTCTTCTTGCAGTCCGTTCATAGTTTCTTTGCTTGCCGGCAAAGCCATCCTTTGTTTCCCAGCCGCCCCCTGGTATCGACCACTTGCCGTAGCCCCTCGTTACACTGCGTTTTCCTAACAGTACAAGCAATGAACCCTCATTATCCTGCGTATAGCAAAGGATGCCGGCTCCATGATAGGTGGTAAAGCTCTTCATACCAGGGTCCCCCTTGTTTTGATTGTACCACAAGGGGATGGGATACACCCAATGTGCTCTCTGCGAGAAGATTTTTACCAAATGAATCCCCTCCCTCCTGGTTTGGTGCTAGACTGAGCAAGACTCTCATGGGAGGTGATGCTATGATCAAGGATTATTACGGCAGGTATATACGGGATGTCCTGAAGTTGAAGGAGAGTACAGTTGACCACTATCTTGGTGCCATCAACGCACTGAACCGGATCTTGCGCGACAGCGGATATCCACTTTCCGACCTGTACCAGGTCTCCACCATGGAGAACCTCGACGAGATCGAACTGTTCCTCGATCAGAACGAGCAGTACAGGGGCCTCAACCTTCGGGGGAACAACATGTACAGCGCAGCGTTGCACAACCTTATGAGGTTTGCATCGGCTGCCCTGTTCAAAGGCTATGAAATCTTTGATGCCCTTGACCTGCCCGTTGAGGTCCGTGAACCGACTCTTGCTCTGGTCACCAGAAATGACCGCAAGTCGATCATCAAGAACCAGGTGATCCATGCTGCACACTTCTTATGTGAATGCGACAGCTCCCACACATCCTTTACGTCCGAGGCCACACTTCTCAGATATGTGGAGGGTCATCATCTGATCCCTTTGCAACAGCAGGACCTTTTTCCCTATAGTCTTGATGTATATGCCAATGTGGTCAGCCTATGTCCCAATTGCCATCGCCTGCTCCACCTGGCCATCAAGACAGAGAAGAGGTATTACCTGGATAGGCTCTTTGATGAGCGTAAGGCTCGCCTGGTCTCAAGCGGCATTGATGTAAGCCATAAGGAGTTCCTGAAGCTGACCTTGTAGGGATGAATAGAGTACGTAGGAGTTTTATATGGATAAGAGTGGCAGTGATACCCTCAGCAAAGGGTTTGTCTATAGTATTGCAACCATAGCGACCCTTTGCCTTGTAATCATCGCTGGTAGCCTTGGGTTTGGGTCCTATACCAGCTACCAGGAAAGACAGCGACAAAAGATACAAGAGGCTTCTGTCGGTACCGTCTCAATGCAAGAAGTCGCACTGGCTAAAAACACCCTCCATGATGATGGTGTGGTCTCAGTGATGATTGCGAATGTTGACGGGGCATCGCTTTGGAGATATTTTGTTTCGGACACGGGGGTGCATGTTGTAGAGGTCAGTGGGACGATACCCTCCAATGATGTTTCTGCCTTTGTAGGGGCCACCCTCTCTTCCAGAATAGCGAGTGCCTCCACTGATTTGCAATGGTATGATGGAGAGGACATTTCAAAGATTTCATTTCGGATTCAATTTACCAAGCAATTGGGTGTAAAGAATGAAACGCCGTATAATACGTATGCCGTGGGCTATTCTGAATATCTGGTAACGGATACATCTTCAAAGGATACCCCTATCAAGGCATATGGTTCGGAGATCTTCGATGTCATGGAAGCGTATCTAGCTTCCAAGTGGTGATCATATCATGAAAATATGATGGGAGGATT
>CAZGOK010000119.1:1199-6377 GCA_964527665.1 uncultured Sphaerochaeta sp. | reverse complement strand
TGCTGTCACTTGATCTGTCACAGTAGGGAGGCTCTGCACTATTTCACTGATGATAGCATCGGCCAAGGTGGCAGAGCCCACCCTTTGGGCTTGCTCAGTCCAATGCCTCTTGGAAATTCTGGCCCATTCATAGTGGCGGCCATTGCCATTTTTAATGTTTGCTTGGGAATCATGCCGACCCCATGACCCAGGACCGGATAGGCTGCCAGTAACCAGAAAAGAACCTGTGCCTTGAGGAATTTCTTTCGGTTCGCCTGTGGGTCAGTAGCATTGAGCAAGAGTTTCATCAAGGAAGAAATTCCTGGTCCTCCTTCAGATTCATACTTCATGCTCGCTTGTGTGCCGGTTGCTTGGCAGAGGTCTTCCTGGGGGAGTCTCATCCACCATGTTCGGTCAGAGTAAAGGTGGCGGTCAAATCGTTCAACAACGAGAACTTTCTGGTCTTCAAAGGTTGCGATATCAGTTTTAGCAACGTCCATGCCAAAGCCTTCATGAAAGAGCAACGCAGTTTTCTCCTGGGCTCCTGCAAGTGCGATCCTGAAAGGCTCCTCTTGGAAATCCTCTGGAATGCCTCCTGCCTTGATCGATCGTATGATGGCAGCAACATCATGCGTATTCAATCTTTGGGCCTCAATGGTATGGATATTAGGGGGGACACTGCCTTCAGGCAACAGGTGTAAGGCACCCACACAGTCCTTGCCAATTTTACCTCACAGATCGAAAGCCGAACTCGTCCTACAGCCAAGCCGACGTTGGATTCTTTGTCTGATGTCAGAATTGCCAGGCAAAAGGTTGTCAAAGAAGTCTTCAATGTGTTGCCCTTGCAAAGGCTTTGCAGATGGGCTCAATGGCAGGGAGAGTGAAAGGGGCGTACAGAAGGACTGGCAAGCCAGGGGTCGTGACACATGAAGAGATGGTATTTCTCGGTTCTTGTCTCAACGAACCAACACGTTCTCCATCCATCCAGACATCCAAAGCGTTGTTCATGTTACCACTCTCCTTGCGGTGAATCATCAAGGCGGGTAGGTTTTGGTTTCAGCGTCAAATCGAGATCAAGAGCAGACAGAAGTTTCAGGAAACTGTCGAGGGTACATCGCTCAGGATCATTCTCAAGGGCGGAGATTGTCTTGGGGAGCAGGCCAACTTTTGCCCCAGCTTGCACCTGAGTGAGACCCAACGTCTTTCTGCGGTTTCGTAGGGCTATTGTAAGCTGGTATGGGGTAAGTATAAGATGTTCCATGGTGCCTCCAAAAGGTAGTGTCATGTAAAAATATACCCTACAGGGTTTATTTAGTAAATACACCCTGTAAGGTAATAAGTGTATACATACTATTTCTGGTAAATACATAGTTTGTAGTGGTTCTCAAGCTACTGTTGAGGTGAGCATACATACCGGCTTTTGTGATATTTGTAGCTTCGTCTTATCGTTGGCAAACAGAAATATGTGGGTTGTGGGAATACAAAAAAACCTGCACATCATGAAGTGCAGGTTTTTTGCGTGAAGAGATATACATTTCTCTGTTTTTGACTTTATTGGCCGCTATGCTCATCCCTGTACTGGGTTGGTGTGAGGCCGGTGAAGCGTTTGAAGATCTTGGCAAAGTAGCCGGGGGTGGGGAAGCCGCAGTTGGTGGCGATCTCCCCGATGTTGCGCTTGGGGTCCTTCATCAGCTCAACGGACTTGTTGATCCTCCAGGCGTTGAGGTACTGCAGGAAGTTCAGGCCGGTGACCTCCTTGAAGAGGCGCGAGAGGTGGCTCTCTGAGAGTTCCAGGAAGGCGGCTGCCTCCTGCAACCCTACCGGGCTGGAGTAGTTATCCGAGATGAAGGCTATGGTGCTGTCGATGACGTGGTTGTTCACATTGCGTGGCAACGTGATCAGGTCGGGGGCGCTTGAGCGCTTGTCCTGCTTCATCTGCTCGAAGTCACGGTCCTCCTCCTCAATCTTCTTGACAAGGTTTGCAAGCGTCTCCTCAAGCTCCTCGTCGTCCACCGGCTTGAGCAGGTAGTCGAACACCCCAAGCCTGATGGCCTGCTTCATGTAGTTGAAGTCGGAGTGGCCGCTGAGGATCACCGCATGGTTTACCGGACAGCGTGAGAGCATGGCAAGACCGTCCAGGCCGGGGAGCCTTATGTCGGTAAGTACGATATCCGGTTCCAGTTCCTTGATGAGCTTTTCGCCTTCGAGCCCGTCACTGGCGGTTCCTATCAGCTCCAGGCCGAGTAGCTTCCACCGTATTGATGATACTATCTCGTCCCTTACAATCTTCTCATCTTCAACAAATACTACAGTGTAACTCATACGGTACTCCCTTGTGTCCTATCATCGCCTCTAGGGAAGGAAATGGAAACCACCGTACCTTTCATTTCTTGGGATACGATTGAGAAACTCATCTTTTTTCCATACCTGAGGGTCAGGCGCCTATATACATTGTATACACCAACGTGGGTTGAGTTTGCAAGGTCATCGAGGTCCTCTGGGAGGGTTCCCGGGGGAAAACCCACTCCATCGTCCTTGACGGTGATGTAAATCATCCCTCCTTGTTCCTTTACCAGGACCTCTATGTTCCAATCGCCTGCCTTTGGCTCGAGCCCATGGACGATCGAGTTCTCCACCAAAGGCTGGATAATCAGCTTGGGGGTCTTCACCATCTCGCACGCAGGATCGAGTTCTGCTTGTACATGCAGTTTTTCACCGAAGCGTATCTTCTGGATGGTCAGGTAGGAGTCTATCAGGGCCATGCTCTCCTTGAGGGTGCATTCACTGTCGTGGTTATCTATGGTGGAACGCAGCAGCTTGCCCAGCTTTATGGTGATGGTGTAGATCTCCTCCTCGCCGTGCATCTTGGCAAGTGCCTTGATGGTGTTCAGCGTGTTGAACAGGAAGTGGGGGTTCATCTGGCTCTCCAGGGCCTTGCGTTCAGCCTCCGCCACCTTCTGCTGCTCTTCGCGCGTCAGGTTCAGCAGGCTTCTGATCTGGCTGACCATGACGTTGAAGGAATGGTCAAGTTGGGCGAACTCCTCGATCTTTGCATACTCCTTCTTTGTCGACAGGTTTCCCTGCTCTACCTCCTTCATCGAGGAGGCCAGAGCCCTGATGGGTTTTGTGATGGTGCGCGAGAAGATCAGCGAGAGGGCTATGGCCAGGATGGTGCCGATGCCCATCATCATGGCAAAGGCCCATAGCCACTGGTTCAGGTTCTCCTGGAAGGGGACCGAGCTGATGATGCCTGCGAGGATCAGGGAAGTTCCCGCTATGGTGGAAGTGGCAAAAATGGACGTCCCTTCCTGGACGACCTTGTTGGAGAAATCACCCTTGAGGCTAGCAAGCTCAGGAAACAGCTTGAAGGAGCCGAACTTTTCCGGATGTGTCAGAGAGGATACGTAGAAGTCCATCGTATCTATGAGCAGCTCCTCACCAAGCACCCTGTCCATATTGATTTCATCGGTAAGGGCTTCTGCATATATCTCCACAACAAGATAGCCCAGATTGGTTCCATAGCGGTCATATACTTTTCTGAGAATGGAGGCCAGGACCTGGCGTCCGTTCTCTGCTGTCCTGTGCCCGCCGATGCTGATAAGTGAGGCTGTCTGGGAGACATTTTGATTCTGGCTGATGATGTTGTTCATGTCCCAGTCATTGCCCTGGTAGCGCAGGTCAAAGACCTCGGGAAACTCGTGAGTCGATATCCTTACCTTGCCTGAGTTGCTCACCAAATGTGCACTTGCAAGGTAGGTATCCCCCTTCATGGTACCGAAGAGCAACTGGTACAGCTCGCGTGACTCGCTGGAATTCCCATCCAGGACATCTTCCTTGAGGATGGCGATGGCAAGCTCGTCTGTAGAGATGCTGTATGCCTTATGCCGGTACTCATCAAGGACGGTACCCAGCCGCTGGGCATCCTGGCTGACAATGTCCTTTGCCTGCTTTTGGAGGTAGCGGACCTGGCTGCTATCACCTGTAAGGGTATAGTAGGTGGAGAACAGGCCCAGGGGGACTATCATGACAATGATAAAGTAGAGAAGGAGTCTGCTAAAGAGGTTCGTCCTTCTAAGGTTCCAAGTCTTTTTGCTCATGGCGACAGTCTACCCATAAAGGGTGGGGCATTCAATATCTGTAGGGTTGAGCGTATTTTTACTGCATAAACATACTGTTTGATGCATAATTGTATCTAGTCCTGCTTTGAGGGTTGACAAACATGGGAAAACCGCGTTACAACCTTTACAAGGCTATTCAGCCATGTTTGAGGAGTGTATTGTGAAAGGGTTTGCAAGGCAGATACGTCAGCATACAGATGAAAAAGACAGAACAATGCATTCTGGCGCCTACGCCTGTGCACAAGATTCTTCTCGCTCTGGCGCATTCTCAATGCGTACCTTTCTTTCTGACAACGTCATACTCGCAAACCTCCTCCTCATTGCCCTCCCCATTTCCCTTCTTCTAATCGTAGTAAGCCTAATTATTCTCTAGCCACGGCGACAGAGCATATCTGTCAGGTCCGTGGAAGAATTCCCCTCATACAGGGGACCGATAGCCTATACCCATTGCATAAGAACAAAAAGGAGCCCGAAAGCATGAAGAACAGAGAAAAACGGTACACTCTAGCCATTCTGGTAAACAACCAACCCGGTGTGTTGATGCGCGTCGTCTCACTTTTCAGCCGCCGTGGCTACAACATCGACAGCCTGTCGGTCGGCGAGACAGAGGATACGGCATTCAGCCGCATCACCATTGTCATCAGCGGGGACCGCGAGATAGTGGAGCAGATCAAGAAGCAGGTGGGCAAGCTCATCGATGTGAGGCGGGTCTATGAGATGACGCAGACCAGGTCCATCCAGCGTGAGCTGGTGATGGTCAAGGTCTCCACCACAGCTTCGAGCAGGACTGAGATAGTCGAGCTTGGCCAGATCTTCAAGGCGAAGATCATCGACGTGACCGCTTCGACGGTGACGCTCGAGATGACCGGAAGCCTGGATAAGATCCAGAGCTTCTACGACCTGTTGAGCCCCTATGGGATAGTGGAGATGTCACGCACCGGCATAACCGCCCTTGAACGCGGCTCAAGGCCCTTGAGCTCCATCAGCTACAACGAAGACGAGAACTAGAACACAACGCCAACATGGCGCTCTATAAAACAGGCCTTGTGGCCGGAGGATAGGATTCAATGAGTACAATGTA
>CAZGOK010000119.1:0-1189 GCA_964527665.1 uncultured Sphaerochaeta sp. | reverse complement strand
TAGAACACAACGCCAAAACGGCGCTTCAAACAATAAGGCCTTGTGGCCGGAGGATAGGATTCAATGAGTACAATGTATTATGATTCGGAAGCTGACCTTTCACTGCTGGACGGTAAGAAAGTCGCCATCATCGGCTACGGCAGCCAGGGCCATGCCCATGCGCTGAACCTGCACGAAAGTGGTGTTGATGTGGTGGTAGGGCTCTACAAGGGGTCCCCCAGCTGGAAGATTGCACAGGAGGCGGGCCTTGAGGTCGCAACCGCTAGCGAAGCCGCTGCAATGGCCCAGGTCATCATGATGCTCCTTCCTGACGAAAAGCAGGGGCAGATCTACTACGACAGCATCGAAGCCGGTCTGACCAAGGGCAAGTACCTTGCCTTCGCACACGGCTTCAATATCCATTTCGGCCAGATCAAGCCACCTTCTGATGTGAACGTCATCATGATCGCCCCCAAGGGCCCCGGCCATACCGTGCGCACCCAGTTCCAGGAAGGAAAGGGCGTGCCCTCCCTGATCGCCATCCACCAGGACCCGAGCGGAGACTCCAAGGATATTGCCTTGGCCTATGCAAAGGGACTTGGAGCAGGTAGGGCAGGTATCTTTGAGACCTCCTTCAAGGAAGAGACAGAGACCGACCTCTTTGGCGAGCAGGCTGTCCTCTGTGGTGGCGTGACCGCCCTCATCAAGGCAGGGTTCGACACCTTGGTGGAAGCTGGCTACCAGCCTGAGATGGCATACTTCGAATGCTGTCACGAGATGAAGCTCATCGTCGACCTGATCAACCAGGGAGGCCTTTCATACATGCGTTACTCCATCAGCGATACCGCAGAGTACGGCGACTACATAACGCAGGACAAAATCATTACCGACGATACCCGCAAGGCTATGAAGGGCATCCTCACCGATATCCAGGAGGGCACCTTTGCCCGCAACTGGCTGTTGGAGAACCAGGTGAAAAGGCCCTACTTCAATGCCAAGAAGCGCATTGAGAGCGAGAGCCTTCTGGAGAAGACCGGAGCGAAGCTTCGCTCCCTGATGAGCTGGCTGAAGAAATAACCCAATAATTCTGAAGAGGACACTATGGAAAACAAAGATAGGATCTATATTTTCGATACCACTTTGAGAGATGGCGAACAGGCACCTGGCTACAGCATGAACCTTGACGAAAAAATTCGTATGGCCCAGCAGT
>CAZGOK010000118.1:0-6420 GCA_964527665.1 uncultured Sphaerochaeta sp. | reverse complement strand
TCGCCGAAGGAATTATTGATGATTAAACAAAATAAGCATATTAGGAACATAGCCATCATCGCTCACGTCGACCATGGCAAAACTACCTTGGTAGATGCCTTGTTCAAGCAAAGCGGCCTGGTTTCACGAGATGACCAGGATAGGATCATGGACAGCGGTGTCATTGAACGGGAGCGTGGGATTACCATCAGCGCAAAGAACTGCGCCATCAGATGGAGAGGGGTGAAGATAAATATAATCGATACCCCCGGGCACGCAGACTTCGGAGGGGAGGTCGAACGAGGTCTTTCCATGGTCGATGGTGTTGTCCTGCTCGTTGATGCTGCAGAGGGTCCTCTGCCCCAGACACGATTTGTGCTTGAGAAGGCGTTGCGGTTGAACCGCACCCCCATCATTGTCATCAATAAAATCGACCGCCAGGACGCCCGCAGCGAAGAGGTCCTCAACGAAGTGTACGACCTTCTTCTTGAGCTCAGTGATGATGAGACGATGTTGGAAGTCCCTGTCTTTTATGCAATAGGAAAGAACGGGCAGTGTGGGTTGCACCCTACCGATCTTGATGACAATATGCATCAGCTGATGGATTGCCTGATCGATTACATCCCCGCCCCCACCTATGATGATGAAGAGCCTTTCCAGATGCTGGTCAGCGACCTCTCCTATAGTGACTTCCTCGGTCGTCTCGCCATCGGCAAGATCATCAATGGCAAAGCCAATATGTATGACTCCCTGGTCTGTGTCCAGGAAGGTGGGGTCATGCGCCCCTTGAGGGTCACCAAGCTTCAGGCCTATGACGGGCCGACCTTCCATGACGCCACCAATGTTGACAGCGGTGACATAATCGTCCTCTCTGGTGTTGAGGATGTCTCGATCGGGGATACCATCTGTACCAATGCCCACCCGAAGGCGCTGCCTAGGATCAGCATAGACGAACCTACGGTCTCCATGTTCTTTTCCAAGAACATAAGCCCCCTATCCGGTAGGGAGGGGAAGATCATCGCCTCAGCGAAGATATGGGAGAGGCTGCAGAAGGAAGTGCTGAGAAACGTCTCCATCAGGATTGAAAAGAATCTTGATGAAACCTTTACCGTAAAGGGAAGAGGGGAGTTCCAGATGGCGATCATTGTGGAACAGATGCGCCGGGAAGGATTTGAACTTTGCGTAGGAAGGCCCCGTACCATCTTCAAGGAGGATGAGCAGGGTAGAAGGACCGAACCCATTGAGTGCCTGAGTGTCGACTGTCCTGAAGAGAGCAGTGGCCAGGTCATGGACAAGCTTGCAAAACGCAAGGCCAAGATGAGTGATATTACCTATACGGAGAGCGGAAGGGTCAAGATGAAATTTGAGATTCCTGCCCGTGGTCTCATCGGCTACCATGATGAGTTCATGACTGATACCCGGGGTCTTGGCATCATGAACAGTGTCATGAAGGGCTATGAGCTGTATAAGGGGGATTTTCCTGACCGCTTCAGCGGTTCCTTGATCAGTGACCGTTCGGGCGTTGCCGTAGCGTATGGGCTGTGGCAGCTTGAGGACAGGGGTCGATGGTTCATCGTCCCTGGAGACCCAGTGTATGAGGGGGAAATTGTCGGGGAACGAAACCGTGACCTCGACCTCACCCTCAACCCGACCAGGACAAAAAAGCTTACCAATATGCGCGCCTCCGGCCATGATGAGGCTTTGACCCTCACCCCCATATCAAAGCTCACCCTTGAGCAGGCCATCCAGTTCATCAAGGATGACGAGCTGGTGGAGGTCACTCCTCTCTCTGTTCGGATGTGTAAGAAGATCCTCTCCACTCAGGACAGGAAGATATCTGAGCGATAGGGTTGAGAAACCTCTGTTTCTGTTGTAAGACGAAATATGGGTGGAGAAGCCTAGTATAGGAACGATAAAAAAGCCTGGAGGAAATCCTTCAGGCTTTTTGTTGCTCCCTGCAACAAGAGAAGATGGTTTGGGAAATGCTCAGAGGGACAGCGTCAGCACTACAGGGGCGTGGTCGCTGCCAAGGATCTCGGCATCGATTGCGCTCTCTTCGACTTTATCCTTCAGCTCTTCGCTGACAAGCCAGTAGTCAATGCGCCACCCTGTATTGTTCGCCCGTGCATTGAAGCGGTAGGACCACCAGGAATAGGAGTCGATCCTTTCAGGGTAGAGGTGTCTGAATGTGTCGATGAAACCCTCTTCCAGGAGGAGGGAGAACTTCTCCCGCTCCTCGATGGAGTACCCTGCATTCCTTTCATTGGCCTTGGGGTTCTTCAGGTCAATGCTCTTGTGTGCAACATTGAGGTCTCCGCATACGATTACGGCCTTGATCTCCTTGAGGGAGGATACATACCCCCTGAAGGCATCGTCCCAATCCATCCGGTCGGGCAGGCGTGCAAGCTTGTCCTGGCTGTTGGGCGTATAGCAGCAGACCACGAAGAACTGTTCAAACTCGGCAGTGACCACCCGCCCCTCACTGTCCAGGGGATGGCCGATGCCCTGTTCAACGGTAATGGGCTCAACCTTTGAAAAAAGTGCGACACCCGAGTACCCTTTCTTTTCGGCAAAACTCCAATAAGTATGGTAGGCAGGGATCTCTAAGTCGATCTGATGTTCCTGCAGCTTGGTCTCCTGCAGGCAGAAGATGTCTGCATCAATGCTTGCAAGATACTCTTCAAAGCCTTTTTTCTGGCAGGCACGCAAGCCATTGACGTTCCAACTGACTAGTTTCATTCTAAGCTCCTACATAAGGGTAATATGAAGGCTCGCAGCCTCATCTAAGACTTCCTGTGGCCAAACGGAG
Organism: uncultured Sphaerochaeta sp.; assembly: GCA_964527665.1. GTDB lineage: Bacteria > Spirochaetota > Spirochaetia > Sphaerochaetales > Sphaerochaetaceae > Sphaerochaeta. Next base: position 3,632 of record CAZGOK010000118.1, on the reverse strand, counting down.
GACTGGACCTCTCCGATATGGGCTTTTTGTAGCAGCAGCATGCATAGCCTGCTCTGCCCTATGCCCCCACCGATGGTCTGGGGCAGCTCCCCATTGAGCAGTCTCTGGTGCCAGTACAGCTGTGCACGTTCAGGACAGTTGCGTATCTCAAGCTGACGCTTCAATGTCTCGATGTCGACACGAATACCCATCGATGAGAGTTCAAGGGAGTCCGCCCGTACACTGTCCCAAACGATGATATCCCCGTTGAGGCCGGTATGTTCAGCATCGCTGGGGGTGGACCAGTCGTCGTAGTCCGGGGCCCTGCCTCCCTGGCTTACCCCGTCCGCCAGAGGCGAACCTATGCCGATGAGAAAGATTGCCCCATGCTTCTCGGCAAGGGCCTTCTCACGCTGCTGGGGGGTCAGGTGGGGGTACTCCTGCTGTGCATCTTCACTGTAAATGAAGGTTATATGGTCAGGCAGGGTAGGGGAACACGAGGGGAACATCTCACTGACTAGGAATTCGGTCCGCTTCAGCGACGAGTAGATCTTCTTGACAATCCTCTTGAGGAATTCTATGTTCCTGTCCTTTTCCGCCATGACCAGCTCCCAGTCCCACTGGTCTACATACAGTGAGTGGATGGCATCGATGTCATCGTCGGGGCGGATGGCATTCATATCGGTATAGAGGCCGGAGTTGGGCTTGAGGCTCATATTAGCCAGTGCAAGTCGTTTCCATTTGGCCAAGGACTGGACTATCTCCATCTCCATGTTGTCAAGATTGCCGATCTGAAAGCGTACGGGCCTTTCTATGCCGTTGAGGTCGTCATTGATACCCGAGCCCCGTGGGACGAATAGGGGACTGGTCACTCGGCTGAGTTTCAGTCCTGCCGACAGTTCTCGTTCAAAGGTATCCTTGATGTACTTGATGGCACGCTCAGTTTGGATCTGATTCATTGTTGGCTTGTAATCTGTGGGAAAAAATGAACTCATACGATGTTTTTACTCCTTGGTTCCCGATAGAATATCCTATTTCCAGAATCAATAAAAGCACTAGAAGATTTCTCTTTCCTTTGGTAAGCTGGTTCCATGGAAAAAATAGTTCGCCTCTGTATGTTTGATATGGGTGGAGTGGTCGTCAAACACTCCGATTCCTCCTTGGAACGCCTTCTTCTGCGTGATTTTGGCGTTAGTGGCCATGACAGCTTCGCTTCCGTCAATCCTTCTCTTCGAACGCTGCTCGAAGAGCACAGCAGGGCGCAGATCGATGAGCAGGAGATGTGGAGCCGCTTTACACACATCACTGGCATTGCAGTCCCTCCCCACCAGGACTCCTTGTGGGGCAGGCACTTCAAGCCGGAACTTGACGAGTATGTGGTCGCCATCATAGAGGAGCTCAAGGCGAAGGGCCATCGCGTGGTCTGTGCCACCAACACCGAGGAGGCCCACTATGCGTATCATCGCGAACAGGGGCAGTATGATATCTTCGATGCTGTCTACGCCTCACTGCAGTTGGGGGAGGTGAAGCCTGAAAGGGCTTTCTTTGATAAGATCCTCGCCACCGAGCAGCTTGCCCCTGATGAGACAGTCTTCATCGATGACCTTGCAGAGAACTGTGAGGCTGCGAAAGCCATCGGCATCAGGGCTTTGCTCTATGATGACCCTGTAGCGTTGCGTTGGCAACTGGCTAGTATGGGTCTGCTGTAATAACGATATAATTATTGGTCATAAGCAGTGGTAAAAATGAGTGGAACAGTACAAAACTATCAATAATTTGTACACTGAAACAACTTTGTTCTAGATTGTACATAAGGTTGAGACCACCTATATGCTATGCTATTATTTAGATGCCTTGGTTGCAAGGAGGGACATTTTGTGCCCCCTTCCAGCCAAGAGCAGGACCTTTTTTATACACACAATGAGGATTGGAAAGCATGCAACAAGTTCAGTTTGATAAGGATTTTTTGTGGGGATGTGCAACAGCGAGTTACCAGGTAGAGGGAGCCATCGAAGAGGATGGGCGCAAGCCCAGCATCTGGGATGTGTTCACCAAAATCCCTGGGAATGTGATGAATGGGGATGACGGCTCAGTGGCCGCCGACCAGTACCACCTCTATGAGCAGGATGTACAGCTCATGGCTGACCTGAACTTTCAAGCCTATCGTTTTTCGATCGCATGGCCGAGGATCATCCCTGATGGCGTGGGAGAGGTCAATATGGCTGGGCTAAAGTACTATATCCGCCTGAGCAAGGCCTTGAGGAGCAAGGGCCTTGAAGTGGTGGCCACACTCTACCACTGGGACCTTCCGCAGGTGCTCCAGGAGAACGGGGGATGGGCGAACAGAGAGACTGCCTACCATTTTCAGGCGTATGCACAGGTGTGCTATGAACATCTCGGTCCGTATGTCGATCGTTGGATCACGCTCAACGAACCTTTCTGTGCAGCGTACCTGGGCTATCGTACCGGAGAGCATGCACCGGGGATCAGGGATGACGACCAGGCGAACCGCGCAGTGCATCACCTGAACCTTGCCCATGGCCTTGCCATGCAGTCATATAGGGAAAGCGGCCTCAAAGCCCCTATTGGAACGACACTCAACCCCATCATGGCGCGACCTGCTTCAAGGAAGAAAGAGGACATCCTTGCAAGTGAGTATGCAAGGGCCTTCAATACCGATGTGTTCCTCCTGCCCCTGTTCAACAAGGGGTATCCCTCCCTGGTAACAGAGGCTCTGGGCATCACCTATCCTGTTGAGGATGGGGACATGGATATTATCGCAGAGAAGATTGATTTCCTTGGGATAAACTACTACCAGGAAGGGGCGGTGGTCTATGACGAGAGTGAACGTGTCAAGTATAGAGATGTTCCTGTATGGCAGCCGGTGACAAACCAGGGTTGGCCGGTAACACCTTATGGCCTGCTCAGGATCCTTCACTATGTCCAGGAGATGGACAGGTCCCTTCCCCTGTATATTACGGAGAACGGTTGTGCCAATGACGACGCAGTTGTGGATGGACGCGTTCATGACCTGTTCAGGTGTGATTATATCAACAAGCACCTGGCTACCTGCAAGCAGGCCATAGATGAAGGGATCAACCTACAGGGATATTTCATCTGGTCCTTTTTGGATAACTTTGAATGGGCATGGGGATATGACCGGAGGTTTGGCATTATCCATGTAAATTATGAGACCCAGGAGAGGATTCCTAAGGACAGCGCCTATATGCTGCGTGATGTGATAGCAGGGTATGTGGAGTTTTGAAAAAAATAATACACTATACCAGTATTAAAGCTAATAGCTTTTATACTGGTATGCATATACTTCATTAAGAACCTATATGATAAAAAACAAATATTAGATAGGTTCTTATATTGGTATAAACTCATTGCATGGTGGTTTCGAACTGGTTCATATAGATTGGTAAGCAGAATAGGAGCATACCCATATGTAATCTATGTAAAAAGCTATGTAAAATATATTAAAATTAAGAATAAACAATATAAGAAGTACTAATAACACAAATATTCCATAGTAAAACAAATTAGACTTATATAGAATAAATATGTATCTATGAAGACTCAGACTGAATATATATAAATACTATATGCAAACAGCATAAAAACTAACACAAGCAGTATTCAATTACAAC
>CAZGOK010000117.1:0-6429 GCA_964527665.1 uncultured Sphaerochaeta sp. | reverse complement strand
GCTTTGACAGTATTCCTGCCGGCTTGTTCTTTGAGAAGAACGAGCAGATAGACATTGTGGTCAGGTTTGCAGGTTCTGACTCCACGCGGTTTGAGAATCTCGAACAGCTGCTCATCCCTACCGATGATGGAAGGCTTGTTCCCCTATCAAGTGTTGCTACCATTGAGCTTGATAACTCTCTGGGTACCATCAGGCGAGTTGAGGGCAAGCGAGAGATAACAGTGACTGCCAATGCATTGGATGGCGTTGACCTCAAGCAGGTGAACGGCCAGGTACAACAGCTTTGGCAACAGAGTCTGGGTGAACGCTACCCAGATGTCGCCTTTGGAATAGGTGGTGAGTTCGATGACTTCAACACCCTGATCTTTGATATTCTGAGGGTGTTTGTCCTGGGGATATTCCTGATGTACCTCATCCTGGGAACCCAGTTCAACAGCTACAGCCAACCCCTTCTAATCCTTTTATCCATACCCTTTGCTTTTATCGGAGTTGTGCTCTATCTCTTTGTTTCAGGGACTCCGCTCTCAACGACGGTCATCTATTCAGGTGTTGCCTTGGCAGGTATCGCAGTCAATGATGCGATCGTGCTGATAAGCTTCATCAATGAGTTGCGCGCCGAAGGCAAGGGTGTGAAGGAAGCTATACGAGAAGCGGCAGGGACAAGGCTGAGACCCATCGTACTGACTTCGGTAACCACCATTGTGGGCCTGTTGCCTACAGCTATCGGTGTCGGTGGCTATTCAGTGGTCTGGTCCCCTATGGCAAGTACCATCATCTTTGGCCTGATATTCTCAACGCTGACCACCTTGTTCATCATCCCGATGCTGTACGGAACAATCTACGACAAGAAGAAAACAAGGAGTGCAACATGAGAAAGCACCTTTTACCATCAACCATCATAGTTTTGCTCGCCCTTGTCATGCCTCTCTCTGCCTCCTCCTACCCGACACTCACCGCCCGGTACGAACTGGGCGGCAGTGAGGTGGTAGCCTTGGACCAGGAAGAGTTGCAAGCATTTATTCAGCAATGGCAGGACAGCAGATTGCCTACCTTCGCACAGGCTGACCAGATGCTGCGTAGTGCCCTACAAAAGGGGAACCTCGACCTTGAGCAGCTACAGTCGGTCTATAGGATACAGCAAGAGCAGCTCGCCTTTCAGAAGAGGGAGCAGGGCTTCAAGGTAGGCCTCTCCTCAAGCCCGTTGTACTCGCTGAGCAGGCTCCCTGCAACAGGTGGTCCAGGGCTGACATTCGATACAAAGCACTCCTTTGGTATTGGAGCGAGTGTCAGTACAAAACTGCCAACAGGAGCGAGTGCATCGCTTTCGGTCAAGCATAGCTCAAGCTATGCCTTGAACAGTGCACCAGGAAAGGATTGGGAGTGGACCCACTCTCCCTCCGTTGCCCTGAGCGTCGCCCAACCTCTGTGGGGCGGTGATGGAATCCTTGATACCAAGTATGGATCCAAGCAACTTGAGAAGCAGGGAATTGCACTGCAGAATTCCTCCCTCTCTGTTGACCAGCTCACAAGCGGCCTGGTCTCCCAGGGCAACGGCCTGCTATCGGCCTTGCAGGCCCTGATGGAGAGCCGTTTCCTCCTCGGTGAGCGTCTGGTCCTTGAACAGGCCCTTCTCAAGGATGCACAGAAGGACCTCGCTGAGGGAAGGATAAGCCGCAATGCCTTTGAGAGCCGGACGCTCACCCTCAATCAACTGCGCTTCTCCCTTTCGGAAATTGAACGCCAGATAGAGGGCATACAAGCCTCTTTGGCCCTGCTGTGGGGCAATGAAGCGTATCCGATGCAGGTGGTCCTGGAAAGTGCACTCTTCACTGCAATTCCTTCCATAGTATTTGACCGTGAACGCTTGATGACCCTCCTCTTGGAGAAAGATGCATCCTATGCCCTGGCTATGGGCAAGCTGAAATCTGCCGAGCTGGATGCGAAGCTGAAGAATCCCTCTGATGCTCCAATGCTCAACATCTCGATGCAGTATGCACCGATTTTTGATTCTTCCTATGAGCCAACGTTTTTAGTCTCTATTGGATTCTCAGCAACTGACCTTTTCCGCTCGACCTCCAAGCTCTCCTCCACCTTAGCAGGTGAAGGCCTCTTGCAGGCACAGAAGGAAGTGGCGAAGGCCAAGCAGAATATCATGACCAAGGTAGAGGAGACCCAACGCAGTGTGGAGGGTCTGCTGCTCAATCTCTCAGTTGGGTTGAATGACTTCCACCTCAAGGAGAATGCAGTGGAGGTGGAAAGAATCCGTTCGTCTGTCGGGCTTGCCAATGAGAGCAGCATCAGGGCAAAGGAACTCGCCTGGTATGAATCAGCCTTTACCGTGTTGCAGACCCTGCGGGAGCTGCGCCTGATCGCCTTGGACCTTGAGGGGGGTGGGGTGCAGCTCTAGAGTACGTAAGGACTAGAAAGACTACAATAGAGAGATGGGGTTCCCTTGCAACAAACAGGGAACCCCATCCCTTTCTGCAAGGTCAAACCAAACATACCGGAGATGTTCTTTAAATGACGCCCCTGATGATGGATATTTTTATAAGTCGTGGTACTATTGGGGCATAGGGTGCAAGATGTACATGCCGATACTCCTAGGCAGGCAAGATGAGGAGACAAATGTTCTATACGCTTAGATGCAAACCAGTCCAGATAGCCGAATATGCCGAGAAATATGATACCTTTGTGCATGAGGTCGATATGACTGAAGACGTTCAAGAGATAGGGACGAGAAGGTATCTGACTAAAGATGACCTGGAGAGAGTCGCAAAATGGAAAGCGCCCAGGAGTGCCGGACATGTGAGAAAGAATCCACAAGAGTATGTCAGGGCAGTAACAGAGCTGGCACTCACTACAGAAAATGAGCGGCTAAGGATCGAATCCCTTACACTCCTTGATGGGGTGGGTTGGCCAACAGCGTCTGTCATCTTGCATTTTTATCACGCAGAGAGGTATCCGATTTTGGATTTTAGGGCCTTATGGTCACTCTCCTTAGAGATGCCCAGTCAGTATTCTTTTGAGTTCTGGTGGGATTACACGCTGATCTGCAGGTCTTTGGCAACAGAGAACAATAGTGATATGAGGACACTGGACAAGGCATTGTGGCAGTACTCAAAAGAGCATCAGGGAACTGTATGATTTTCAATTTTGTAAAGGGCGGCGAGTCTTCATGCTTTATCCCTGTTTGTTGGGATGTGTAGCATTTGGATGGGATAGAAATAGGCCTTGCATCGCTTTAGGTGATGTCTGGCAACTCGACTTATGCATCTCGTATCGGAAGAAAGGTGGAAAGAGCTTATGCAACACGCAACGAAGTCTCAGATTATCTATATCTCTCATGGAGGGGGGCCACTACCACTGCTGGGCGATACAAGCCACGTGGCTATGATAGAGTTCCTTAGGGCTTTGCCAACAACTTTACACCGGCCTGATGCCATTCTGGTAATCAGCGCACACTGGGAGGAACCAGTTGCAACTGTCCTAACCGCGGCCAAACCCCCTATGCTGTACGATTACTACGGCTTCCCCCACAAAGCCTACACCTTCTCTTATCCGGCTGCAGGGAATCCTGAGCTTGCCCACACTATCCTAAAAACGCTTAAGAAGGCAGGCATTGCTGCCCAAGATGATGGGCAGAGGGGATTCGACCATGGTTCCTTCATCCCTTTGATGCTTATGTATGGTGATGCCGACATCCCTGTGATACAGCTTTCGCTGATCCGTGGACTTGATGCAGCACAGCATCTAGCTTTGGGCAGTGCCCTCTCTTCGTTGTTGGAAGAGAATATCCTTGTCATAGGTTCAGGTTTCTCATTTCATAACATGAGGGCGTTCTCCTTCGCAGGAGGCATTACGCAAGATGATGAAAATGATGCCTTCCAGGATTGGCTCAAAGAGGTATGCACAGCTGATATCTCACAACAGGAGAGGGAAAAGCGACTCCTGGGTTGGGAACAAGCCCCTCATGCCCGGTACTGCCATCCTCGGGAAGAGCACCTGCTGCCCCTCCTGGTTTGCGCATCCATGGCCCAAGACCCTGCCAAGGTTGTTTTTGATGACTACATCCTAAGGAAGCGATGCTTGGCATTCCAATGGTACTGAGAGGTTCCTCAGCAAGTATTGCTTTTGTTTACGGTTCTTCACTTTGCTGTCTTATCTCATCTTCATAGTGAATGCTTTTGGAAACTGATGCTCTGTTGGCAAATTCTCCAAGGACAAAGAAAACCAGGTCGGTGAATCTCTCTCCAAAGAGGGCAAGCAAAGACAAGGGCAAGCTGTTCTTGACCCTATAGGCTTTCTTGGGTCTTTGTGATTCCAAGGCTTTGACAATTGCCCTATCAAGGTGTTTTGTTTCATGCGTGTGCTCCAGCTCCCATTCCAAGATAGGCCTCAGTAGTTTGAGGGTGGGGGTATAGAGCTTTGTTGTTCCTCTGAAGTGGTCGAACTGTTCACGTGTTTTCGTATGCATGGCTGTCCTAAAGGAGCCAGTCTGCATTTTGATGACCTTATAGCCAAAAAACCCCAGTTCCCTGCGTAGTGTGTCGTTATACGCCTCCAGGGCCTTCTTGCTGATAGTATAGGCGCCGTTGAAGGGAATGGAGGGGAAACGCCCCACCTCGGAACTGCAGTTGATGATTTTTCCCTTTGTAGGGGTAAGCAGAGGGAAGAATATCTGGTTGGTGTTCACTGTTCCCATCAGATTGACCGAGAGTGCCTGTTCTATAAGGGTAGGGTCGATCTCAATGAGAGAGTGCATGGCGAAGATTCCTGCCATGTTGATGATCGCATCCAGGTTGTGGCTCTCTTTTTTTACAACTTCTTTGGCTCTCACTAGTGAAGCTGTGTCAGTTATGTCTGCCTGTATGGGGATGATGTCCTCTTCTCCAAGGCTGAGCAGACTCTCTATGTGGAGGTCCAGGGCAAACACTTTGTAGCCCCGTCTAAAGAGTTCTTGGGTAATGGAGATGCCAAGGCCTCCTGCAGCTCCTGTTATCAGAACGTGTTTCATGGGGGCATTGTAGCAAAAAGAGTGAAGAGAATGAAGGTGGGTGTTGTAGTATTACAACGACCCGACCTCTATTCAAAGTAAAAACGTCTAGCTGGAAGATTACATGCCAGTCCAGGAGATACCCGCTGAAGCCGTCACAGTTGCAATGTTGTTGGAAGAATAGCGCTCTCTGCTCTCTGTCCAGGTCTTGGCCGGTTTGCCGCTGGTGCCATCAGAAGTGCCCCCAAAGTAGCGGATCGTGCCGAACAGAGCGAATCCATCGGGAAGATCGTAGGCCATCCTGAGCGATGCATCAAGGATCGATCCGCTGAAAGCATACGTAGCTCCATTGAAGAATGAGGAGTTTGCATAGGAGCCTGCAATGTCAGCACTCAGTGTCAGACCGAAGGGGAAGCGGTATTCGCTGTACAGGGCAAGGGCAGGGACGAGGCCTACGTTCTGGGCAACATACAGCTTAGTTCCATCAAGTTGTTTAAAGCGTATGGATACGTTGCGTATTTGTAAGGCAAGCCCGATTCCCAGATATGCATTGTCATGCTTGCTCAACAGGTCATAGGTGTAGGTGGCACGGTAGAAGGGGAAGCTATAGGTAAGCTCCATGGGAACTGAGGTAAGAGACCCATCAAAATCCACATCTCCAATGGTCACTTTCTGCGTAAACTCCACATTAGTGACCACATTCAGCGGCTGGTAGGTAAGCCAGATCCGGTGGCTGTCTGCTATGGTTGCGCCAACGGCATATCTGCTGAAGGGATAGACATTGTCCTGCCCGCCCTGCTTTACAAAGTCAAAGGTATCGTTTTCACCTTTAACGTTTCCATTCTGGTAGGTATGGCTCAAAATACCAATGGCTCCCTGTTCTGTTTCAATGAAGGGCTTGAATGTAGGTCCTGCAAAGAGGGATAAGGATGTGAGGGTGATGATCAGTAGAAGTATGGGTAGCTTGCTTTTCATATATACTCCAAAACACTAGGATGATCGTCAGTATAATGGAGACTAATGATAAGGTCAATCAATTAATATTATTTATTATTAACGAATCCTTTCACACCGTATTTTTCTAGCAGCATAGAAACCTATGAGGATATAGAAGCTGGTAAGGACAAATACAACTGCATACCCAACTACAGCTACCAAGGCCCCTGCGAGAATAGGGTAGAGGATATTCATGATGGAACCGGCACCTGCAAGACCGGAGTAGAGCGGCCTGTTCTCATCTGTGGATATTTCCAACAACAAGCCCGGGGCAAGTATCTGATAGAGGGCCAAACTGCTTCCTGTCAAGAGGAATATCAAGGAGAAGGTCACAGGAGATGGCGAGGCTAGCATTGCCAGCACAGGAATGGATGCACCCAAGCCAACAAAGAGATAGAGCAACCGCCTGTAGCGTTCCCCCTTGGACAGAAAGGTCAGGA
>CAZGOK010000116.1:0-6468 GCA_964527665.1 uncultured Sphaerochaeta sp. | reverse complement strand
CGGCATCTTCCACTCCACCCACTTCTTCAACGCAATGAGCCGTCTGCACCACCGCAACCCCGGCACCGTAGGAGCCATCCTGATCCAGCGGGACATGCAGTGCGAGATCATCTGTGATGGGGTGCATGTCCACCAGGAACTGGTGAAGATGCTCCTCAGGGAGAAGCCCCTGGACAACATCGTCATGATAACAGACTCACTCAGGCCGACCAAACAGCGATCGGGTCCCAAGACAGCAAACGGGATTCCCTGCGTCATAGGCTCTGAAGGCTCCTTTGTCAGTATTGATGACCCCACTCTATTCCTGGGTTCGGCACTTACCATGCTGCAGGGATTCAGGAATGTCGTCGAGTGGGAGGTCCCCATCCAGCAGGCTTCCCAGATGTCCTCAACCAATCCTGCCAGGATCTACTCATTTGCAAAGCAGGGGATGCTGGTTCCCGGCTACAAGGCGGACATTGTCATCCTGGATGAGAACCTGCAGATGAAGGGCCTTTTCGTCGACGGAGAACTTATTCGCGACCGTTTCGCGTAAAACCAAGGAGCTATATGCATGCAACCACTATTTGAAGGCTTGAAAGACCAAGCCCTATGGAACTATTTTTATGAACTCTCCCAGATCCCCCGGGAGTCCGGCAATGAGGAAGGGGTGCGCCAGTTCCTCCTGAAGTTTGCAAAAGAACATAAGCTGGAATCTGTTGTCGATACCATAGGAAATGTCATTCTCCGCAAGAAAGCCGCCCCTGGATATGAAAACCGCCCTTCTGTAGCTTTGCAAGGTCATATGGATATGGTCTGCGTCAAGACAGAAGAGAGCGACCACAACTTCGCCACCGACCCAATCCAACTGGTCCGTGAAGGTGATGTCCTGCGTGCCAAGGATACCACCCTCGGTGGCGACAATGGCATTGCCGTGGCTATGGCCATGGACATACTAGCCGACCCCAAGGCCAAACATGGTCCCTTGGAAGCCATCTTCACCGTCAGCGAGGAGACCGGTCTCACCGGAGCATTCAACATCGAGGCCGACCTCATCCACAGCAGGCTTCTGATCAACTTGGACAGTGAAGAGGAAGGGGTGCTCTATATAGGGTGTGCAGGGGGTCTTGAAGTCGATGCCAAGCTTACCGCAGCTATGCAGACCATCCCCTCAGGCTATGAAGGATTTACCCTCACTGCCAGCGGCCTGCTTGGCGGGCATAGCGGTGGGGAGATCCACAAGCAGCGAGCCAATGCCATCAAGGCGGTGGCAAGGGCCATTGTCGCTGTTGAGACGAAAATGCTCTATTCCGCTACTGGCGGAAGCAAGCGTAATGTCATCCCCTCCCTATGCTCGATCAGCTTTGCCGCTCCCAAAGCTGATGCACAGGCCATTGAGGCAGCAGTCCTCACCTGCTCCAAGGAGCTTGGGGAGGAGTACTCCATCAGCGACCCGGGCATCAGAGTCGACCTTGTCAAAACTGAAATGCCCAAGAAGGCCGCCTCAGCAGAGCAGAGTGAAGCCTTCATCAGAAGCCTCTACATCGCCCCCCATGGGGTCGATGCGATGAGCATGACCATCAAGGGGGTCGTGGAGACCTCCTCCAACCTTGCAATCCTCAGTTTTTCCGAGGGTGTGTTCTCGGTGACCAGCAGCCACCGCTCATCAATTCTCTCCTCGCGTGATGATATTGCCCACCGGATGGGAGAGGCAATGAAAAGCGGAGGCTCTGCTGTCAAGTATGTCGGGGCCTACCCTTCCTGGAAGCCTAATCCGGACTCGGCCCTCACCAAGTTCTGTGCCACAGCATATGAGCAGTACGCCCATAAGAAGGCGCATATCACAGCGATCCATGCAGGCCTTGAGTGCGGCATCATAAACAGCCGGGTCCCTGGCATGGACTCGGTCTCCTTCGGTCCTGACATGCATGATGTGCACTCGGTCAAGGAGAGGCTCTCACTCTCCTCAGTTGAGAGGATCATGGGCTTTTTGCGCCATCTGCTCTCCATCATCGAGTAAGATGATGCGAAAGCCGGTAGTGGGGATAGCGGGGACTCTTGGTCCTGCTCCCCGAACCTCAGCATTCCAAACTGTCCGGCGCGACTTCACCAATGAGGCGTATACCGCCTCGTTGGTAAGGTCAGGGGCCACTCCGATCCTTCTTCCTTCACTGCTGTCTGAGGTGGAGGGCCTGCTAGCATTGTGTGATGGCATCCTGCTTCCCGGTGGTTTTGATATCGACCCTGGCCTGTATGGGCAGCAGAGGTCCCCTCTCTGTGGAAAGATTGAGAGCGATAGCGACCTGTTCCAGCTCGCTCTGCTCAAAGGTGCCTATGCACAAGGCATCCCAGTGCTGGGTATCTGCAAGGGGTTGCAACTTATCAATGTACATTTTGGCGGTACGCTCTACCAGGACCTCTCCCTAAGTGGGGAGAGGGGGACCATCCATGCCCAGAGGCACAAGGATAAGCCCTTCGTCCATGCGGTAACCCTGAAAAAGGATTCCAAGCTTCACACCATCTTTGGGTCAGCGGCCTTGGAGGTGAACTCATTCCACCACCAGGGCATTGATCGTTTGGGCAGTGGCCTGAAAGCCACAGCCCTCTGTGATGATGGGTTCATCGAAGCAATAGAGATGGAGGGTGGGCCATGGTGCGTAGGAGTGCAGTGGCACCCTGAGGTCATGATGACCTCAAGGTGTATGCTGCCTTTGTTCTCAGCTTTCGTCGAGGCCACTAGGCCTCTTTGATCTGACGGGCCATCTCCTTGGCCATCGCATATGCTCGGCTCTTGTCCTCTTCGGAGGCACACCCCTGATACTCCACCACACCGGTGCACTCAAGCTTCATCGCTTCGGAGAAGACATCAAACTGTTTCTGAGCCCCACCGGACCAGCCAAAGGATCCGAAGCGCATGGTCTTGCGTCCCTTCACATGGCTACGTTCGAGGATATCCATGATATGGTACATCGGGGGGAACATCTTGTACTCATAGGTGGGCATGCCGATGACCAACCCTTCTGAACGCCATACCTTCTCCAGGACAAAGGACTCATGGGTCTGGGGGATCTCCAGGACGTGGACAGGGATGCCCTCACTTTCAGCACCCTCAACAATGTAGGGCACCAAGGCTGCAGTGTTGCCGTACATGCTTGACCACACGACAGTGATCTCCTTCTCCCTCGGGCCGTCCATGTAGGTGGCCAGGGTCTTGTACCAGTTGATGATCTTCATCGGCTCTTCCCGCCAGACCACACCGTGGCTTGGGGCGACCTGCCTGATGGACAGTCCTTCAAGCTTGGCGATGCCTCTCAGCACGAATGAGGAGAAGGAAGAGACGATATTCGCATAGTAGCGTTCGGTCTCCCCTGCCAGGAGGTCCAGTTCCTTTTTGGTGAGCTGGTCATCGAAGCAGTGCTCGTACTGCCCAAAGGATCCGAAGGCGTCACAGCTGAAGAGGATCTCATCTTCAACGGCATAGGTCATCATCGTCTCGGGCCAGTGGATGTTGGGTGTCATGAAGAACTGCAGGGTCTTCTCCCCAAGATCGAGCTTCTCCCCATCCTTTACCGCGCGCACATTCTTTTCAATGTTGTAGAAGTGCTTCATAAGGGGAACAGCCTTCGCTGAGCAGAGGATCTCGACATCGGGATGCTTTGCGATAAAATCGACCATGGCACCTGTATGGTCGGGCTCCATATGGTTCAATACCAAGTAGTCAAGCTGGCCATTGGGCAGTCCCAGCTCATGGAGTTCTGCATCGACGGTAGCTTTAGCTCCGTCCCAATCCTTTACCAGGTCGATCATGGCATTCTTCTCACTGCCCTTTACCACATAGGCATTGAGCATGACCCCATGGGGGATCGGCCATATGCCTTCGAACAGGTCCCGGTTTCCGACCTTGGCGGCCACGCGATATATTCCATCAGTTAGTTTGTCAGGTTTCATACTTAGCTCCTTCTCCTCCAAAGATACACCATAAAGGGCTTCAAGGGAATTGGTTATGGAGCTAGGGGGTAAGGTCCGCCCTGCGTTGCAGAGAAAAGATGTTTTGCTGGTGTTCCTTCCAGGTGGGCATGTGCACTGTGAGAAAGGCGTGGAAACCTGCCCCATGGTCGAAATGCACAAGGTGTGCCATCTCGTGCAGCACCAAATAGGAGAGCTCGTCATCAGAGAGGCACGCTGAGCGTAGGGAGAAGTTGAGGTTGCCCCGTGAAGAACAGCTGCCCCACCGTTTCTTGGAATCCCGTATGGTAAAGGGGGGAACATCCAGACCGAGCTTCCCTGCCCACGATCGTACCAACGCTCCTACCCTGTGCTTTGCCGCCTTTCGGTAAAGCTCCTTCAAGGCATGCGAAAGGGTCTCCTTGTTTGGAGGCTCGCCTGCATAGGTGAATAGGAACACCCCATCCTCAAGACTGAGGGTATCCGTTTGTCCTGCGATGATGGAAAGGGTATGTGACTCTCCATGGAACAGGAAGGAATCCCCATCTTCCCAGGAGTGCCCATAGAGTTCGTGATCAGCCTTTTGGGCGGCAATGGTCTTTTCCAGTTTCTTCTGGTTGGCCCTGATGATGCGTTCAACGTTGCCCAGGGGCTCCCGAAAGGGGGCGCTCACCCTGACCTCCCCACTGCCCAGAACCCGCACAGTTATATTCTTGCACCTCTTGAGGCGCGAGAGGGTGTAGGTGATCCCTGCCACTTTACCGACTGTTTCCATTTTGATACAGTAACTCCTATGCTAAAGATACACCCCATGTTACTCCATTTGCTTCAGGATATTCCATACGTCGCTTTTTCCGACCTTCCCAGGGATGGAGAAAAGGCCATCGAAACGATGCTTGTCTTTTTGGACAGCGCCCCTGTGGGTAGTGAAGCTTGCCTACACCTCAGCAGTGTGCTCACTCCTTTGGAGGGTGGGTATCAGGATCCTCCTGGGGAGGAGATGCGCCTTGCAGTGGAGAAGGGGGAGAAACACCCTCACAAAAAGGGTGACTTCAGCATAGGGGCAGGAGCCTACCAGTTCTTACAGCTGCCCATAGCACCTCAGGCCGGGACCATAGCAAAACAGTTAGAGGAGCTTCTTTGTGACGGCCCATCTGTAATCTATCTTCGCATCCTCAAGGAGAGTGTGGTCGAGCTGATAATCCAGCTCATCTTCAAAGCCTAGAAGAAAAGGGGCATGAGAAGCGGTGCCACCAAGCTCATCACCACACCATGGTAGATACTGGCGATGATGACCTTCGATCCGAAATGGCTGGTCAGCAGGACCAGCGTCACATCCATGCTTGTTGCCCCTGCAGTGCAGACCGCAGGGTAGAAGTACCGCCTGCCCATCCTGCCCAGCAGGGGGATGAGGAAGAAGGAAAAGCTCTCCCGCAGCAAATTGATCAGAAAGGATACCGATCCCAGGACAGGATAGCCCAGATCACTGATAAGGATGCCCGACAGCGAATACCAGCCGAAGCCGCTGACCATGCCAAGTCCTTCCTTAATGGTATAAGGAGTCAGCACCGGGGTCAGAAGCGCCCCAAGGTAACTGCCGACAATGGTGAGCAGAGGCAAGAGCAGCACAGCCTTGTCTGAAAGGATTCCCTTGAAGCTGATATCCTTCTGTACCAGGGCCATCCCTACAAAGAAAAGCATACCGTAGAGCAAATAGCTTACTAGCGAGCTATCAAACCACCCGAACAGGGGTGTCCAGAGTCTCAAAAACAGGCCGAGCAGCACAATGCTGATCAGGAACAGGGGTTCCTTAAGGACATCCCAGATGCGTCTGAGCTTGCTCTGCTCCTTACGGGCGGCGATGTCGACACCCAAGGAGATATCTTCGGATGAGAATAGTAGTGAAGCAGCTATGGCAACTACAATGGTTCCCAGCACGCTGACGATGGTCAGCAGCAGGGCCGAGAGCCCGATGGTGGCGAACTGTGCGGTTATCCCTTCAATGCTGCCGGTGTTTACTCCCATAAAGAAAAGCAGCAGCCAGACAAGAGAGGTCTGTCCAAGTGAAGCGGTCCTTACGAACCGCTTTTTTCCCAGCAAGCGGGAGGTGGCCACCCCACAAAGCAGGGCAAGGGCCAATTTTCCTAGGTATATGAAGGTTTCCATGTGGTGAAAATGTATAGTAATCCTTGCTCTGTGTCAAATTCCCTTGTTTCTCTTCCATCTCTTGAGTATAGTTGTTTTCATGATTGCAGAAAAACTGAGTGACACATTCCACCGACTCACCTTCAAAGACGGTCGGCAAATAATCCTTGTGGGAACCGCACACGTCTCAAAAGAGAGTGTAGATGAGGTTTCTGCGTATATCGACAGTGAAGAGCCCGACCACATCTGCCTAGAGCTTGATGACGGAAGATTCAAAAACAAGGAAGAGCAGAGCTCCTGGTCCAACATGGACATCAAGAAGGTGCTCAAGGAGGGCAAGGGGTTCCTGTTGGTCGCCAACATGGCCCTCGCCTCTTTTCAGAAACGCATGGGCAACCA
>CAZGOK010000115.1:0-6483 GCA_964527665.1 uncultured Sphaerochaeta sp. | reverse complement strand
ACTAGTCGGAGCGAAAGGACTCGAACCTTCGATTTCCTGCTCCCAAAGCAGGCGCCTTAGCCACTAGGCAACGCTCCGAAACCAAGGTGAGTATACGCACTTGAGCTTGGGAGCGTCAAGGGGTAGTATGGAACAATGACAAAAATTCAACAAAAGGCAGAAACGGTCTATGCAATACTGGACGAGCTTCTGCCTCCCCATATCCAATTCCTTGAGCAAAGGGACCCTTTCCGGTTCATGATAAGCGTCATTCTATCGGCCCAGACAACTGACAGGATCGTCAATATTGTCACAGGACCCCTGTTTGAACGCTTTCCGACTGTGGAGGCCCTTGCCTCTGCTCCTCTAGCAGAGGTGGAGGAGATCATCTTCCCCACGGGCTTCTACCGCATGAAGGCAAAGAACATCACCTCCTGCGCCCAGGCCCTTATAGGTAAGGAGATTCCCTCGACCATGGAGGAGCTGGTCAAGTTGCCAGGGGTGGGGCGCAAGACTGCCAGCTGTGTGCTCGGTGATATCTATGGCAAGCCTGCCATCATAGTCGACACCCATTTCGGTAGGGTGATGCAGCGCCTTGGCCTTGCCGACACCAGGGATCCTGAAAAGATAGAGAGACAGGTGGGTGGTTTGCTGGATGAGTCCAAGCACTACAGGTTTTCGATGACTGCAAATATGTTCGGCAGGACTGTGTGCCATGCCAAGAAGCCAGGGTGTGAAGAGTGTCCGCTCAGAACGCTGTGCCCCTCTGCAGCCGCTTTTCTGCAAGCGTCCTCCAAAGGGTGATCTCACCCTCCTTTAGGATCTCCACAAGCGCGAGGCGCAGGTTGTTCACCTCGGGTATCTCCCTTTCGTAGGAGATGTCCAGTTCCCCGAGGTATATACCGCTGTAAGGGTGGCTTACCCCGAGTTCAGCTCGTATCTGTTCCAGCTCTTTTTCCTCTATGGGAAAGAATAGGGTGTTGTTTGCGAATGTGCTCTTGCCCTGGACTGCCAATGGCAGGGTGGGGCAGGTAACTTTTTTAGTGAGGGCCCTATCGCTTGTCTCTCCGAGCAGGATGCACCCTTGCTGGGCCCTGAAGGAAACGTGTCCGCTTGAGCAAAAGAGGACCCTACGGGCCTCGTTGATCGCAAGCCTCACATGTTGAGGCAACAGCAGTGCATAATAGATTGACATATTTAGAGCATACTGACAAACTTACCCATCTTCAAGGCCGAAAAGTTATAAAAGATAGGACCTTGTCTTTACACAAAAGGTATAATCTGGTAATTTGGCTAAGGTTGAAGTCCTAATGCAAGAACCTTGCAAGTATGCTCACGGGTAAGCCGTTGCCCGTGCAAGGGAAGCCTTGACTTCAACAGGCCCCATTTCGGCCAACGAATGAATTTATTTGGATAAGGTGGATATAGCTATGGCTCGTAGATGTGAGATTTGCGGAAAAGGAACGATTGCAGGAAATAGTGTTCCGAGAAAAGGTCAGGCCAAGAAGAAAGGCGGCGTAGGCCAACACATTGGCGTAACCACAAAACGCACATTCCGCCCCAATCTTGTGACAGTCAAGACTTTGATCAAGGGTACACCCCGCACTATCAAGATTTGTACTCGTTGCCTCAGGAGCGGAAAGGTCGAGAAGATCGTATAACTTTTTAGTATACGGTACTCGAAAATGAAGGGCCCGAAGGGGCTCTTTTTTTCGTGTACACCCACCTGGTTCACAATTCTTGGCATGAAGAAGTGGGCAAACGCCCACCTAGGTCATGATTACAGTAGTTTTTTTTTCGCTTCTTCGATAAGGTGAACGCTAGGGGAGGGCTCTTGTGGTGAACAGTATCAGAATGCATGCAGTTGAAGGTTCGAACTTGGTCTCATCAAGCGGGTGCGAAAAGCTTCTAAAGATATTCCAGGCGCAAGATGAGGACCATCAGGTCTTTGTCATTGCTCCATTACGGGCAGACTCCCTACAGCTGGGGAACCTGCTCCTCTATGCACAGAGCCATGACGAGAGGCTCTGGTCCGAACTGGAGAAAAGCTTCTCACAGTGGACCGACCTCACTGAGGTCTTGCTCACCGCCGTTGCAGGGGAAAAGGTGCTCCAACGCATAAAGATTGGTTTTTCCGATATGGAGGACCTTCTTCGTGCCATATGGTTGGTTGAGGACATCTCCGTCGGATCGCAGCAGTATATGGATAGAATGGTCGGTTCCTGGGTCGCCGACCTCTGTTGCCACTATTTTGCAGCAAAGGGCATCACAGCCGATCTTCTTGACTTCCCTTCTGCCATGCAGCTCTCCAGCCTGAAGGCCCAGGCATATTTTGTCTATGGAAAGCTTCCTCAGGCTGAAAAGAGCGAACCGCGCGAGGGGATAAGCGAATACGGTTCCGCCCTGCTCGGTGCCCAGCTTCAGGCTGGGGGGGTCACCTTCTGGAACAACCTCTCCCTTCTGAGAAATGCCGACATAAGTGAAGTCCCCTCATCCCTGGTCATTCCCTCCCTCTCATATTCTGAAGCCACCGAGCTCTCCTTCTTTGGTGCCCCCATCGTGCATCCCCAGGCCCTGTTGCCTGCAATGAATGCATCCATTGATGTGCACCTCCGGTGGTGGGGTGACAGCAAGGCAAAGGGCAGCATCATCTCCAGCAGTGGGAATAACGGCTCCTCCAACAAGGTCAAGGGTTTCAGCACTATCCGTGACATAGCTCTGATCAACGTGGAAGGCGCTGGCATGAGTGGGGTTGTAGGTATCGCAGGGCGCCTGTTCAGCGCCATGCGCAAAGCCTCCATCTCTGTGATCCTCATCAGCCAGGCATCCAGTGAGTACTCGATCTGTTTTGCTGTTCCCCAGTCCCAGATGGAGCTAGCCTGCCAAACGGCAAAGGAGGCCTTTGCCCATGAGCTTCAAGACCGTCTGATCCATAGCATCGAGGCTGAGGGGGAGTGTGCCATCCTCGCTGCCGTAGGGGAACAGATGACCGGCCAGGCAGGGGTTGCCGGCAAGTTCTTCTCCTCCCTGGGCAAGGCAAGGGTAAACGTCATTGCCATTGCACAGGGATCGAGTGAGACCAATATCAGTGCGGTCATCAAGGAACATGACTGTAAGAAGGCACTGCGTGCCTTGCATGCGCGCTTCTTCCTCTCCAAGCAGGCCCTCTCTGTAGGAATTTTCGGACCGGGCAGCATCGGGGGAACCCTGCTGGACCAGATAGCCAGCGAAACTCAGAGGCTCAAAGAGCAGTTCGGCCTGGATATCCACATACGGGGTATAGCCAACTCCACGACCATGGTCCTCCACCAGGATGGCATAGACCTTGCCTCCTGGAGGGAAAGCATGGCCACAGAGGCTGTTCCCCTTGATATCAAGCAGTTTGCCAAGCATATAGGGGCGACCTATTTCCCCCACTCCCTGATCGTTGACTGCACCACCAGCAGGGACCTTGCCCAACAGTACGTCACCTGGCTGGAGGAGGGAATCCATGTCATTACCCCGAACAAGAAGGCGGGCACCGAGCCCTATGCATACTATGAGTCTCTGTTTGAGACCTGTCTGCGTACTGGCAGGCGCTTCCTTTACGAGACTACAGTAGGGGCAGGCTTGCCTGTCATCTGTACCTTGAAGGACCTGGTACAGACAGGGGACAGAATCCATCGTATCGAGGGTATTGTTAGCGGTACCCTCGCCTGGCTATTCAACCAATATGACAGTTCCGTCCCTTTCAGCACCCTGGTGCGCCAGGCCAAGGAGATGGGCTTTACCGAGCCCGATCCCCGTGATGACCTCTCAGGCATGGATGTCGGACGCAAAACCGTCATCCTGGCAAGGGAGCTTGGGTACAAGGTGGAGGTGGAGGATATTCCCATCCAGAGCCTGGTTCCTGACCATCTGCAAGAGCTGCCCCTTGGGCAGTTCCTCACCAGGCTTGAAGAGCTTGACGAGCCTATCCAGAAACTCTTTGAGCAGGCAACCGCCAAGGGCGAGAAGCTTAGGTATGTGGGCACCGTCGACAAGCAGGGCTGCTGCAGTGCAGCCTTGGAGAGCTTTCCCATGACCCATGCCTTTGCCCAGGCGACGGGAACCGACAACGTCATCTGCTTTACCACAGACCGGTATTTGGAGCAGCCCTTGGTCATCAAGGGTCCCGGTGCCGGGCGGGCGGTAACCGCTGGTGGGGTCTTTTCTGATATATTGCGACTGGCCGCCTACCTTGGTGCCAGAATTTAGGAGGTTTTTATGAAGTTTGTATCAACACGAAACGCATCGGTGCACGTCAGTGCAAGCGAAGCGATATTGCAGGGCCTCGCCCCCGATGGCGGGCTCTATGTTCCCGAGTCCTTCCCCTCGCTTGCCCTGGTAAACATCCATGAGATCTCCTCCTACCCGGAACTTGCCTTTGAGGTGCTCTCCCCCTTCTTTGAGGATGATATCCTCAAAGATGACCTTGCAGAGATCTGCATCGATGCCTTCAGCTTCCCCGTCCCCCTGGTCAAGCTTCACGACAGGCAGATGGTCCTTGAACTTTTCCACGGCCCGACCGCTGCCTTCAAGGACTTTGGTGCACGCTTTCTTGCATCCGCTATGGAGAAACTACTCCAAAAGAACCCGAGAAAACTTACCATCCTGGTCGCCACCAGTGGTGATACGGGGGGGGCTGTTGCCTCTGCCTTTGCAGGACGCGAGGGCATCGAGGTGAAGGTGCTCTTCCCCAAGGGAAGGGTGAGCGGACGCCAGCAACAGCAGCTTACCTGCTGGGGTGGCAACATCCAGGCGTATGAGGTCGACGGCTCCTTTGATGACTGTCAGAAGATGGTCAAGGATGCCTTCATGGATACAGAGCTGGCCGATGCGTGGGGCCTCAGCAGTGCCAACAGCATCAATTTGGGCCGCCTGCTGCCCCAGAGCGTCTACTACGTCTATGCCTCCTACCTCTACCACGAGGCATTCGCTTTCAAGCCGACCTTCATCATCCCCAGCGGCAACGTAGGCAACAGCTGCGGTGCCTACTGGGCCTTCAGCATGGGAGCCCCCATCGAGAGGATCACCCTCGCAGTCAATGCGAACAAGACCATCCCCGACTACCTCAAGGAGGGAGAGTACAAGCCACGACAGAGCATAGCAACCCTGGCCAACGCCATGGATGTGGGCTCTCCCAGCAATATGGAGCGGCTGTTTAACCTCTACGGTGATATTGGAACCTTCCGCAAGATGGTCAGCGCCACATCTGTCAGTGATGAAGATATCCAGGCGACCATCAAGGCTGTCCATAAGGAGACCGGCTACGTGATGTGCCCCCATACAGCGACAGCGGAGAAGGTGAGGCGCTCTCTTCCTGTCCAGGATGATACCATCGTAGTCTCTACTGCCCATCCGGCAAAGTTTGAGGCGGTGGTGGAGCCCTTGGTAGGGGCCACTGTCCCGGTCCCTGAGGCCCTTGCCTCCCTGCTTGCCAAGGAGAGCAATTTCAAGAGCATAGGGTGTGACTACAAGCAGCTATTCATCGACTGAGAAACATGTAGGCACGCTATGGTCTTCATGGTGATATTGATGACCGTCATAAAATACTGAAAAGACCTGAAGGCTACACCCTCAGGTCCTTTCTGTGTTAGCTGATGCAACATGATCAAGAACCCATCAAGCCTTGATGATCAGAGCAGTTTTAGCGTCACTTTCCTGGAGTGCTTGTGGAGGTAGGGCGTTCCCCGCCCGTTTCGGATATCCTTGAGGATGCCCCCAACATCAGTGGCTACGGTTGCGGCGCAGTAGTGTATGCCCAGATGCTCGTAGAGGCCGTGGCAAGCTATGGTGGACGGTCCCATTAGGATGGAGGGTAGCTCTGTGGTACCCAACTTCTTGAAGATCTCTTCGGTGCTGTTGGTAATGAGGCTGGTTGCCGTCAGGATGAGGGCGTCAGCCTCAGAGGCTGCCCAAGCATAGAAGCTTTTCTCTTCGCCGATCTCCTTGCCTATATCGTAGGAACGAACCTCTACACCCTGTTTTTCCAGCTGCGTTATGATGGGTCCGAACTGCCCTATCATGGCAACCTTGCTTCCACTCTGAAGGTTCAAATCACCTGCGATATCCCCCTCATCGTCAGGGAGGCCAAGGGTATAGCTATGGTTCAGGGCATTGGCTAGGGCGATGGCAAGACAGCGCACCAAAGGCATGTCGTCATGGATCCTTTCCAGCAAGAGGGTGGCAGGACCTCCTTCAAACTCCACCTTCTCCTTGAATACGGTACAGCTCCCGCCTTTCTCTTTGGGGGTATAGCAGAGCCCGCACCCTCCACTGGTCAGGGTGACGGCACTGTAGCCCAGGCCCAGATGGATCTCGCTGATGGTTTCCAAGGCTGCCAATCGCTCAAAGTGCTTGAATATCTTGTCATTGAGTAGCATTTTCCTCTCCTCTCTTTTTTCACCCTCAATTGTACTGCAGAAAACCCATTATGCAAGGGAAAATATAATCAAAGGTCCAAAAGGTAAAAACTCAATAAGA
>CAZGOK010000114.1:0-6484 GCA_964527665.1 uncultured Sphaerochaeta sp. | reverse complement strand
CC
The DNA here is from genome assembly GCA_964527665.1 of uncultured Sphaerochaeta sp. GTDB lineage: Bacteria > Spirochaetota > Spirochaetia > Sphaerochaetales > Sphaerochaetaceae > Sphaerochaeta. The sequence continues at coordinate 6,482 of CAZGOK010000114.1, read as the reverse complement.
ATATTCCCTCAAAGGTAAAGGCATCCTTGTAGTAGTCCACCTTTATGGCAGGTACGCCTTTTCGTATCTCCTTGAAGTCGGCAAGGATGAAGGACCTCATATCCCTTGGGCTTACCAAGTCGGTAATGAATGCCCCTTCAGCTTCACCCCAGATGATCGCCTGCTTTCCTACCCTGATATCGGCATCTTCCAGGAAGAAGTCGATATAGGCTTCCCTGATACCTAGGGACAGGGTCTTGTTGTCCCCCATGTAGATGGTTGGGTTTACCACCATGCGGGTGTTCTCCCCCCAACCTGTAAGGGTAAGGTCCAGTGTCTGCTCATGGACTGCAAACTCTGAGTCCTCAAAGGTGTAGGCGATGTAATCGCGCAGCATCCCGTTGAACTCTATGTCCTTTGCACCCAGTGATAGGGTGGTGATCGTTAGTACAATCACCAGTGTTACCAGTAGTTTTGTCTTTGTATGTCTCATCTCTCGGTGCTCCTTATACTCTTGGTCCGATCTTCATCTGACGCTCAGTGAAGACACTATCTTTCAGGTCGTTGTTGAACGTGACATCCAGCATCTGGATTTTCGTTGAACTTCCCTTGTCGACGTTGCTCATCGTCATATCGGTAATGACCCAGACCCCATCGGTCTTCTCATACGATTCGATCTCAAGCTTCTTGCCTAGCTTTCCATTCGGAAGGTAGAACTCCTTTTTCAGCCCGATCCACTCGCCATCGACAACCCAGGCAAGGGTCTTTGCATAGGTAGGTTTGTCTTCCTTGGGAATGCTCTCGACTACCAGGCACTTCCTGCCATCGATGGTCTCTGTACGAAGGATCTTGTGGGTGTCTGCACTGGGGTGTCGGGTTCCCATATCGTCGTAGGTGAAGTCTGATCCCATGAAGGAGTCGTTCTTCTTATCCGAAGCGACACGCTTCACACGGCTGAGCGCAGGCAGGTAGATCCACTGGTCGTCGCTTCTTCCGTCAGAGTAGCTATAGCTGAGGAAGCTGGTATCCTTCACATCAGAAGGGGCGAGGAAGAACATGATCTTCTTCTCTCCATCGCTATCGGTCTGCCTGAACTGCTGGATACTTCTTTCTCGTGTTGAGCCCCTGGAATTGGTTAGGGTCATGACGAGGTTGGCACTCATGTTGTTGCCACTGTCCCGGGTGTACACGTTGTTCATGACCTCTTCGCCGCTATATGCGGCGGAGAGGGTGACAAGTGCGAATAGGGCGATGGCTACACTGGTTGCCATTCGTTTCAGATGTTTGTTCTTCATGCTTTTTTCACTCCTATATGTTCTAGTTGTAGTTTTTGTATCTTCTTGGGCAGGAATCGATTCTTCTTGTCCAGATGATTTATGATGACGATAAGGATGGTCAGCGTCAGAGCGGCACTCATTGCCATATTCAGAACGATAAGGGCTCCTACCTGCCTATTGGGTGGGAAGACGCTGAACAGCAGCACTGCGAAGCCTCCCATCACAGCGATGGCGTTCAGGATGATCGCACGCCCTGTATGGGAGATCGTCTCCCGAGTCGCTTCCTGGCGGCTGTATCCCTTGAGGCGGCGGTTCGTGTAGTGCTCGAGCAGATGGATGGAGTAGTCGACTCCGATACCTACAGCAATACTTGATATGAGGGCCGTTGCCGAACTGAGGGGAATGTTCAAAAGTCCCATCACACCGAAGTTGACCACAGCCGTAATGGCTATGGGTACCGTTCCTGCAAGCCCAACCCAGATGTTCCTGAACAGCAAGGTCAGCAGTAGGGCCACTATGATAAAGGAGAGGGCCAGGCTGATGACTTGCCCCTTCAGTAGGAGGGAGGAGAACACAAAGGCCTTATAGCCACTTCCTGCGAAACTAATCTCGATGCCATGGGAGGCAAATATGGGAGAGGCCTCCTGGGCAAGGGCTATGATGGTTCCCATCACAGATGAGCTGTCGCTCTTCAACTGGAAGGTGATGTTTGCCTTGGTGTAGTCGTAATCGACGACCTTCTCCAAGGTCTCGGGATCGCCTGAGAACTCATACAGCAACAGGTACTGGGCGACCAGCTCCCGACTTTCCGGAACCGTCTCAAAGGAGGCATCATTTTCGTGCATGACCAGGTTCATCTGCTTGAGGAACGTGGTCAGCGAGAAGGTTGCCCCTACCATAGGGTCTAGTGATAGCCTGCTCTGAAGCTCATCCATAGCTTTGAGCACTTCAGGTTCCTTGAAGGTCCCTTCATCTTCGGCCGTGAGGATGATATTCAAGGAAGATGTCCCTCCGAACTTCTGGTTCACGAATGCATCGGTCAGTGCGATGGGGGAGTCTTCCTCGAAGTTAGCCAAAAAGCTGGTATCGATCCAGACCTTGGTTGCCCCGTAGCCTCCCAAAAGAATGATGAGAACAGTAATGATGATAACCAATTTCTGGTGCTCGATAAGCAGCTCTCCAAAGCGATGGTTCTTAGGTTCGCTTTGTTGTTTTGCTGCGAGGCCTTTGCCCTTATTCTTATTCTTTGGAATCCCCAACAAGTAGATCGAGGCAGGGAAGAGGATAAGGGCCAAGAGCATCTCACTGATGACCCCGATGGCTGCGAACAGGCCAAAATACCGAACAGGAAGCACTTCGCTGGACATGAGGGCCATAAAGCCAATTGCAGTGGTGAGGGCAGTCATGAAGATAGGGCGTATCATCTCCTTGAGAACCGCTTGTGCCAGCTCTTCTCGGCTCAGGTTCGGATTATCAGCAATCCTATGGTGGATCGCATTGTGCATATGGATGCCATAGGCCACCCCGATGGCTATGAGCATCACCGGTATCATGGTGTCCACCGCATAGATGGGTATGCCCAGCAGCGTCTTGGTGCCAAAGGCGAAGAGCGTGCCGAACAGGACTATGATCATATTGATGGCGGTATCACGAACAGAGCGTAACAGGAGGTAGAGTAGGATTATCATGACCAGGATGACCAGGGGGAACATGATGGCCATATCCTTCGGGCCCAGCTCAGCAAGCGAGCCTTCGACTATGGGCCTTCCTGCCACATAGAGAGTTTCCGGTCCTTCCCAGCTCTTGGCATATTCAGTCAGGCGCTTTTGCAGGGACGTGGCATCACTGTCAGGGGCAATCTCGGCAATGATAAGCGTGGCTGTGGAGTCAAAGCTCACATTCCTTCCGTTGATCATGGAGTTGGCCTTGACGCTCGCCTCGAGATCAGCGAGTCCTTCGTCTGTAGTGGGAACGTCGGTATAGAAGCTCTGTACCTCCATATCACCATCATAGCTGGTGATATTGTCAGCCGTGGAAAGGGATGTGACCTTCCCTTCTGCTATCTCCTCGAACTGTTGGGGCAGCTCCTCGGTAATCCTCTTGATCTTCTCAAGCGTTCCGGAGTTATAGATGGAGGAGGGGTGTTCGACTACCAACAGGATGGAGTCCTGGATATTGAACAGATCTTCTGCAGCATCGCTGGCTATGAAGGCAGGATGGGTTGAGGGCATATACTTGTTCAAGTCGGTGACCAGCTTGCCATTGGTTGCAATGCCAAAGACAAAGAGTGAGAGTAGGGCGATGAGCACTACCAGGATGAGTAGTGGCTTTTTAGCGAAAGAAGAGAAAAATCTCATAGGGCCTCCAAAGTTTGTTAACGTTAACTAACCAAATAGGTATACAGAACCTCATTGGCTAGCAATGTGCTAGTCTAGGTCAAAGTGAAGAGTTTGGTAAAACTCTTGTGCAGAAGGGGAGCATAGGAGAGAAGTCCATCCTGCTCTCCTTTCAGATGCCATCTCGAAACGGTGAGCCGTATGGCGCCAAAGGTCATCAGGGCAAGTTGCTCTGCCCCTATGTCTGATCGACACCCCCCAGCCTCTGCGATATGGGAGAAGTAGCGGGTAAGGGTGGAGAGGTTCTTGTCCAGGAGGGCGTTCAGCTGGGGGCGAAGGGCGGGGTCTGCATTGAACGTCTCCTCTGCAAAGAGCAGCAGCGAGAAGGCCTTGTTCCGTTCAAGTTCAGCAAACAGGGTCTCCAAAAAGAGTCTGAACTGCTCACTGGAAGAGCCCGAGGGTTGGACAAAGCCGATAAAGTTGTGTGCTATCTTACTCTCAAGGTACTCCAGGATCGCCACCAACAGTTCATGCTTGCTGGCAAAATGTCGATAGAGCGCAGGCTCGGATACCCCGACCCTTTCCGCTACGTTGCGTATGGTGAGCTTTTGTATGCCTGCTTCGCTGGTGAGCTGAATGGCAGCTTCCAGAATCTCTATCTGACGTGGGCTTAACATGGCTTCCTCTCTTATAAGTTAACGCTCACTAACCTACAGTTATTCTCTTTCTTTGGCAAGGGGTTTTGCTTCTTTTTTGTGAAATATGCTACATATAGAACTGAAGGCACAATAAAAAGAGCTGGTCCATGTGAACCAGCTCTTTTTGCGATCATGGCCTTTATCAGGAGTTGACGCGCTCGAGGTACTCTTTTGTCTCGGTGTTGACCCTGATCTTCTCACCCTGCTTGATGAAGATGGGGACACGGACCTTGAGTCCTGTCTCGGTGGTCACATATTTGGTTGCGCCCTGTACTGTGTCGCCCTTGACTGCCTCTTCGGCCTCAGCGACTAGGAACACTACCTTGGGTGGAATCTGGATATCCAACAGCTGTGCTTCCCAGAAGGTGCAGCGGTAGGTCTCTCCATCTTTCATGAGGAACTCAAGGTCAGGGAAGGTGGCCATGGGCACTTCTATCTGCTCGAAGGTATCGGTCAGCATGAGGTGAAAATGTTCGCCATCATTGTAGAGGTACTGGCAGTCACGGTCACTGACCATGATGTCCTCGACGGAGTCCTGAGTCTTGATGGTCTCACTGAGAGACTGTCCGGTGGAAGGGCTTTTCATTTTCAGACGTACAAATGCCGACCCCTTTCCGGGGTTTACAAATTCACGGTCGACGACAATAAAAGGCTGTCCCTTGATCAATAGGGCGGTACCCTTTTCTATTTGACCTGCTTTAATCATGCTAATTACCTCATATATTGGATTTACACTTATTTACGGCTATTAAAAGTACCAGAAAAGGGAAAAAGAATCACCCCCTCAAGGCTTGATTCTCCCATAAGCAGCATTTGCAGCCTGTCCAGGCCCAGGGCAACGCCCGAGCATTGGGGGTAATCGGTGAATATTTCTGCAAAGTTGGGATCTGCATCGGGGATGACAAGACCGCTTTGCGCCCTCTGCTGGATGAGGATGGCATACGCTTTTCGATAGTAAGCCTCCACCTTCTGCTTGTCGGTCTCCTCGTCGTAACAGTTGGCTATCTCAACACCCCCTGCATACATCTCCCATCTTTTGCGGTAGTTGCCCTCACGTTTTGCAAGGCAGTCTATCTGGGCGGGGTAGCGGTCCAGCACAAGGGGCCTCTCTTGGGGAAGGTTGGGCTCCACCAAGGTGAGGAATATCCTGTTGAAGGTATCCTCCCAGCTCTCTCCCTTGTCGGGAACCGACAGGCCGAGCCTTCTTGCCTCGACAGCGAGTTTGCCCTGGCTCTGGTTCTTATCCAGGTCTATCTGGGCATACTGCCACATGGCCTGGGAGACCGTCAGCCGGTCAAAGGGTGGCTTGAGGTGCTCCGGTCCGTCAAGGTGGGCGAACAGCTCCTCGGTCAGGGCTATGGAGTCCTGCTCGTCCATGCCGACACTGTAGTACTCAAGCATTGAGAACTCGGGGTTGTGATGGCGCCCGATCTGCTCGCTGTTGCGAAAGCAGTGCCCTATCTGGTAGATGCTGCCGAAGTCCCGGGCTATGAGGCGCTTCATGTAGACCTCTGGTGAGGGTATGAGATAGAGCTCGCTCGAGCCGACAAACTCATTCTCAAAGCGTGTGGCGAAGTTCTCTATGGTCGGTTCAGGGATGAGGTCCGGCGAGAGAGAGGGGGTCTCAACCTCCAGGTACCCTTTTTGGTCGAAGAAGGTGCGTATGTCCCGGTTGAGGCGGCTCCTGGCTTGCGCTGCTTTTTTCATTGCCCCATCTTATCCAAACCGGGGCAGTTGTTGCAAGGCCACCTACCCCTACTGTATACTGCCCAACATGGAAAGCTTTAACAGAGATGATATCATATTTGCCCTGGCAACCCCCTGGGCGCAGAGCGCCCTGGCAGTGATCAGGGTAAGCGGAGCGGGGTGCAGAGCCCTGCTCGCCACCTCCTTTTCACGGCCCAAGGCATTGCTGGAGGCTCCCAATGCCACCTTGGTGCATGGCTACCTCACCGATGGTCCTCTCGGACCTCGCCTTGATGAGGTGGTTGTCGCCGTATATGCGCAGGGCCATGGGTACACCTCCGAAGAGGCCCTGGAGTTTACCTGCCACGGCTCGCTTCCGGGCCTGCAGAGGATCCTCTCCTCCTTCAGGAGGCTCGGCATGAGGAATGCCGAGGGTGGGGAGTTCACCTTCCGCGCCTTCCTGCATGGCAGGATGGACCTTACCCAGGCAGAGGCTGTGCAGGAGC
>CAZGOK010000113.1:0-6568 GCA_964527665.1 uncultured Sphaerochaeta sp. | reverse complement strand
TCTTGCAGTAGTCAGTGTTGTGAAAAGGCGGTTCCCATCCAGGTTCCGCCTTTTTAATCCTAAGAAATATGAGGGGGCTTTTGCCATGAATATACATCCTGCAAGGATGCAATCAGTAATACCGATGGTCGTAGAACAGTCTGGTGTCGGAGAGAGGGCATACGACATCTTCAGCCGGTTGCTGAAGGATAGGATCATCTTCCTCGATGGTGAGATCAACGACTCAACGGCGGACCTCGTTGTTGCCCAGATGCTCTTCCTCGAATCAGAGGATGTGAAGAAAGATATCAGCCTCTACATCAACAGCCCCGGAGGCAGTGTGACTGCCGGCCTGGCCATCTATGATACCATGCAGTACCTGCACAGTGATGTGCAGACCATCTGCATGGGACAGGCGGCGAGCATGGCAGCCCTGCTGCTTGCATCAGGTGCTGAAGGCAAACGGTATATCCTACCCTCTTCAAGGGTCATGATCCACCAACCTTGGGGAGGCGTACAAGGTCAGTCAACCGACATCTCCATCCAAGCCAAGGAGATAGGAAGATTGAAGAAACTCACCATTGACATCTTCGTCAGGCATACCCATAAAAGCCTGGAACAGATTTCCAAGGATGTTGAGCGTGATTTCTTCCTCAGTGCCGACGATGCCGTCTCCTATGGCCTTGTCGACCAAGTAATGAGAAGGAGTAATTAATGGCACGAAATGCTAAAGTCTGTTCTTTTTGTGGCAAAGGCCAGGAAGAGGTAAAAAGACTCATAAACGGGCCCGGGGTAGCCATATGCGACGAGTGCGTCAAAGTATGCAACGATATGCTCGCCGGCGATCCCAACCTGAAGGAGAGCCCGGTGGGCTTGCCTGAGATAATCCCCACTCCCCAGGAGTTGAAGGATTATATGGATGAGTACGTCATCGGTCAGGAAGGTGCCAAGCGCGTCCTGGCTGTTGCCGTATATAATCACTATAAGCGGGTCAAGTACCAGCAGCAGATCACCGACCAGGGAGTTGAACTGGACAAGTCCAACATCCTCATGGTAGGACCCACAGGAACCGGAAAGACGCTTCTTGCATCAACGCTTGCCAAGAAGCTGCAGGTCCCCTTCGCCATAGCCGACGCAACCACCCTCACTGAGGCCGGGTATGTCGGTGAGGATGTGGAGAATATCCTGCTCAAGCTGATCCAGAACGCCAATGACAACATCAAGGCAGCTGAGTTCGGCATCATCTTCATCGATGAGATCGATAAGATCGCAAAGAAGGGCGAAAACCCATCCATTACGCGCGACGTCAGTGGAGAGGGCGTACAGCAGGCCCTGCTGAAGATCATCGAGGGCACCGATGCCGCCGTCCCCCCCCAGGGAGGAAGGAAGCATCCCAACCAGGAGATGCTGAAGATCAATACACGCAATATCCTGTTCATCTGCGGTGGTGCGTTTGTCGGTCTGGACAAGGTCATCGAAAAGCGCACCTCATCCCATGCCATGGGATTCGGGGCTAAGATCTCCAATACTGCCGACAAGAACCTGAGCGCCATCTACAACGAGCTTATGCCCGATGACTTGGTCAAGTTCGGCCTTATTCCGGAGTTCATTGGAAGGTTGCCCATCCATGTTGCATTGAACAACCTCTCCCAAAGTGACCTGAAACGTATCATTGTAGAGCCTAAAAACTCCATCGTGCGTCAGTATGAAGCCTCCTTCAAGCTCGACGGTATCGACCTCACCTTCAAGGATGAAGCCATTGCCGCCGTTGCCCAAAAGGCTTTTGAGCAGAAGACAGGAGCCCGTGGCCTGCGCTCGATAGTTGAGAAGATCATGATGGGCATCATGTACGACCTGCCCTCCCTCACAGGCGTGACGAAGGTCATAGTCGGAGAGGAGAGCGTGCTCAATGGAAAGGAACCGGAAATCATCCGGGGAGCCTAGGATGTTCTTTACCTACCCCCCCATCGATGAGGAGATCCTCAGCGTCCTGAAAAACCGGGAAGAGTTTGTCGTAGTTGGTCATGTCAGTCCCGATGGGGACTGCATCTCCAGCCAGATGGCTATGAAAGCCCTGCTATTGAAGATGGGCAAGCGTGTCCATCTTGCAAACGCAGGGCCTTTCGACCGCTCGGAGATCACGCACTTGCGTGCCGACTTTCTTCCCCATATCGATGAGGAGCTCTATAAGCGCGACCCTATCGTCATTGTCGTCGATTGTTCTGCCCGTGAGAGACTAGGTCATATCGGAGACGAGATAGAGGGCCTGACCACCGTCATATTTGATCACCACAGCAGTGGGGAGCAGTTCGGTACCTACCGCTACATCACCCCCCGCTCAGTGTCCACGACCCTGATCATCATGCACCTGTTCAAGACCCTTGAACTTGAGATCACCACAGAAATAGCCGAGCATCTTTTCTTCGGGTTCGCCACCGACACCGGATTTTTCAGGTTCATCAATGCCTACAGGGGTGAGACGCTGCGCATGGCAGCTGAACTTGTCGACCTTGGGGTCTCTCCGAACATGATGAATACCAGGATGACCGGGGGGAAAAACCTCAGTTATGTACAGTACCTGGGCAAGCTCATCGACCGCAGCGAATCCCATTTTGAGGGAAAAATGATGTGCAGCACCAGCTTCCTTGCCGACAGTGATACCTATATCACCAACGACAAGCCCAGTGATGCCCTGTACACGATGTTGCTCTCCATCAAGGGAGTTGAGGTGGTGCTCTTCTTCAAGGAGCTCTCCGAAAGCACCACTGAGGTAGGTTTCCGCGCAAGCCACCAGAGCCATATCGATGTGGGTGCCTTGGCCGAAAGTTTTGGCGGAGGCGGTCATAAGAAGGCTGCAGGGGCCACCGTGCAGCAACCTCTTGAGGTTGTACGGAAAAACCTGCTCAAAGCGGTTGAAAACCTGATCTAAGCCGAGTTGGCATACACATTGCATGTTCCTTGTGGAGAACACCCACAAGGAGCAAAGCATGTATATCGCGGACATCACGGACACACAAAGTGCCAGACTGACAAAAGCGGTCCTCTTGGCACAAAAGCAAAAGGATAACCAAGTCTTGCACGACAAGGTTCATCTTGTAACCCAACAGTTATTGTACACTCTCCCATCAAGACTCAGGCTCCTGCCTGAGGAGGATTGTTGTGAGTTTCTGTTCTACTGCTATGAGACCATCGAACACTACCTGGCCTCCTACAGGGAGGGCAAGCTTCCCTATGTCGGGTACATCACCGAGGTGGTGCGCAAGAGAAGCCGGTACTTCATGGCCTACAAGCGCATCCAGAGGAACAAGGAGCGGGCCCTGCTTGAGAGCGAACAATCACTGTGGGATGAAAGTGAAGACGCAAGCTGTGTCGCCGAGTCCCAAAGCTATACTCCGCTCTCCGGCATAGCCACCGTGGAGAATTCGGTGATGCCCTCCCTATTCGAGCAGCTGCTCAACGCCCCGAAGAGCAACGGCTTTGACCACGTACAGCTCGATGAGGTGCAGAAGCGGCTGCAGAAGCGCTTGCAGCAAGGGGTCAACCGCAAGCGCTTTCTCATCATGCTGGCCATCTCCCCTCACCTGACCAACCTCTACCTCCTGGAGGAGATCGCCACCCTGCTTGAGGTCGATGCACGTCTGCTCAATCGCTTTCTCTCCACCGCTGAGCTGCAGCTGGAGCAAAAGAAGCAGTGCAAGCTTCAGATGGAGGGGACGAGCAACCGTCATTTCCGACGCATCATGGAGATCCAGGCAGAGCTGAACGGGTGTGTCAATGAGCAGAAAAGAGCCGACCTGATGGCCCTGCTCAGCTGGACGGAGAGGGTGCACAGGACAAAGGTGGAGCAGATACGGAAGTTGGAGTACCACCTGAGCCATTCACAGATAAGCTTGTTGCTGGGCGTACCCAAAGGGACCGTGGCCTCTTCGGTGCACTATATCAAGACTCTGATCAAGGAATGTATGGACTAAAACCTGCCCAATGAGTATCTTTTTGCCTATGAACATACTATTGGCAACATCAAATACCCATAAACGGGATGAGTTCGCAAGGATCCTTGCCGACCATGCTATCTTCCTGCCTTCTGAACTTGGGCTGACCTTTGACTTTGAGGAGTCGGGTGAGACCTTCACCGAGAATGCCTTGGGAAAGGCACTCTCGCTGCTGCCATCCATCCCTGAGGGTTATGCCATCCTGGCTGACGACTCAGGGGTCTGTGTCGATGCCCTGGGAGGCAGGCCTGGGGTCAGGACAGCTCGGTACGGACTGGAGGAGCATGGGCGCCTCCTTGAGGCAGGGGAGCGCAATGCCTTCCTGCTCAAAAACCTGGAACACTGCACTACACAAGAAGAGCGCAAGGCCAGGTTTGTCTGTGCCCTTGCCTTGGTGCTTACCGAGCATAGGGTCTATACCATTTCAGAAACTGTGGAGGGCACCATAACATATGAACCTGATGGCCATGCCGGATTTGGCTATGACCCGGTTTTCTATGTCGATGAAGCAGGCTCCACCATGGCAGCCCTCGGCGAGGGCGACAAAGATCTGTACAGCCACAGGGGACGGGCAACCCGTCTCCTGAATACCGTATTGAAGGAGATATGATGGATATCAAAAAACGATCAGAAGTAGCGATTGAACATACATGGGACCTCAAGCCCTTGTTCGTTGATGAGAATGCCTGGGAAGAGGGAATGAAAACCCTGCAGGTAGAGATAGACAGGGCCCCTTCCTTCAAGGGCAAGCTCAGTGAAGGGAAAGAGAGCTTCCTCACTACATTTGCGTGGTTTGAAAAGACCAATATCCTAGCCGAGCGCCTGTATAGCTGGGCATTCCTCAACTATGCCGGTGATGCATCAGACAGCACCAATGTCAGGCGCCACTCCCTTATGGGCCAGAGCCTTGCACAGCTGGGTGCAAACATGGCGTATTTCGATCCGGAGCTGCTTGCCATCGACGACAAGACCCTGGAGGCATACCTCAAGGACCCTGATTTTTCGCCCTACAAAGTATATCTGGAGAAATCGAGGCGCTTCAAGGCTCATGTGCTCAGCGAAAAGGAAGAGCGCATCATGGCCCTACAAAGCGAAGTTGCCTCAACTGCGCGCACAACCTTCGGCGACCTCACCAATGTGGATTTTGACTTCGGCACCCTGGAAACAAAAGAAGGGCCCAAACCCCTTACCCAGAGCACCTTCAGCTCCTTTCTCATGAGTGAGGACCGCGAGGTGAGAAAGAGGGCCTACAAGCAGTTCTATGCAACGTATGACGCCCATAAGCAGACCATCGCGCGCCTGTACGAGGGGCAGGTAAAGCAGGATAAGTTCAGCTGCACCGCCCGCGGCTATGAGAGCTGTCGCCAGAAAGCCCTCTTTCCAGACAATGTCCCCATGAGCGTCTATGACAACCTGGTAGGCTCTGTCCATGATGCACTGCCCTCCTTGCATCGCTACTACGCCTTGCGCGCACGCCTGATGGACCTTCCCAAGCTCGCCCACTACGACGTCTATGTCCCGCTGGTGGCAGGGGTGCAGAAGAACACCCCCTATGAGGAAGCGGTCAAGACCATCGCAGAGGCCTTGGCCCCCCTAGGACAGGAGTATGTCTCCATCCTGAAGAGCGGGCTTACCACCGAGAGGTGGGTAGACCGCTATGAGAACAAAGGCAAGCGCAGTGGAGCCTTCTCAAGCGGTGGCTACACAGGAGCACCCTATATCCTGCTCAATTACAAGGAAGATGTCCTAAGGGACCTCTTTACCGTAGCCCATGAGGGGGGGCACTCCATGCACAGTTACTACAGCGCCAGGAACAACCCGTACTTCCAATATGACTATACCATCTTTGAAGCAGAGGTTGCCTCCACCTTCAACGAGCAGCTGGTGGCCAAGCATCTCTTTGAGAAGGCACAGGACAACAAGACCAAAGCCTTCATCCTGAGCAAGGGCATCGATGACATTGTCGCCACCCTCTTCAGGCAGACGATGTTTGCCGAGTATGAGGATATCACGCACCGCCTGAGCGAAGAGGGAATCCCCCTGACCGTAGACCTGCTCAGAGCTGAGTACCGCAAGCTGCTTGAGCTCTATTTCGGCCCCTCGGTCGAGTTTGAGGAGGAAAGTGATTTGGAAGGCTTGAGGATTCCTCATTTTTACTCTTCGTTCTACGTATACAAGTATGCCACAGGTCTCAGTGCAGCCATTGCCCTGAGCCAGAAGGTCCTCAACGGAGGTGAGAAGGAGAAAAGTGACTACCTTGCGTTCCTCAAGAGCGGAGGGAGCACCTACCCCATCGACTCATTGAAGAAGGCAGGGGTGGACATGGAGAAAAGGGAACCGGTTGAGATGGCCCTTGCACATTTCTCCTCCTTGTTGGACGAATTTGAAGCTTTACTATAAAAATACGGTTCAATGCCCTCTTTTCAAAAAAGAGGGCTTGACGCATTACCCTTCATTGTTGTAATGTAGCCAAGGTTACTCCGCAAGGGGAAACACCTAAAACCTCAGTAATGCGGTAGTGGTGGAATTTGGTAGACACGCTAGCTTGAGGTGCTAGTGGGCGAAAGCTTGTGCTGGTTCAAGTCCAGTCTACCGCA
>CAZGOK010000112.1:1509-6656 GCA_964527665.1 uncultured Sphaerochaeta sp. | reverse complement strand
TCTCCAAGAATGTAGGATCGCTGATAGCGAGCTGCAAGGGTGTGATCAAACCTCTATCGGTTGTATAGGGAACAGGGGCGAGATAGTTCGCCTTGGCCTGGTCGGTTCCAACCAGTGAGTAGGAGAGTGTGATGCGCTTGTTCCTTCCAGCCTTGGCATCATCAAAGGATGCTGTGGCCACCAGCTTCACATCATCACCAAGAACACCGGTGAGGGTATTTGCGGCAATACTGAAGTCGGACTCACTGAGCTTGGTCTCTCCATCATAGGTCTTGGTGGTATTCCAGAAGATGGGATCGCCTACGGTCAGCTGCACAGCCTTGATGCTGCCTGCATTGGTAGTATAGGCAACAGGGGCTATGTAGTTTGCATTATCAGCATATCCCTCTGCAAGCTTATAGGAGACCATGATGGGCTTGTCTTCGCCAACACCAGCACTCTCATATGCTGCTGTTGCAAAGAGGCTCACCTCATCCTTGCCGACAATACCAGTCAGGGAACCTACAGAGACAGCAATGGCTGTGGTGCCATCATATGTCTTGCTCATGGATTTGGAAAAGTTGGGAAGGCCGGCAACAAGCTGCTTGCGCTCTATCGATACGCCATTGCTGATACCATACCCTACAGGTGCAGTATAGTTGCCCGCATCAGTGCCACTGAGCCAGTATTCAACAGAAATGCGTTTGCCTGTACCGGCATATGCATCACCGTAGAAAGCTTTTGCCTCAAGGGTCACATCATCACCGCTGACAACACCTTCCAGTGTTCCTGGATTGGAGACCTTGGCAGAGAGGGTACCATCGTAGGTTTTGTTCAGTTCAACGATGGTAGAATCTTTCTGTACAGTAAGGGCCCTCTTGGAAATTACGCCGGTCGTTATATTGTAGGGCTCGGGCGCTGTATAGTTCTTGACCGACTCAGCGGGTCCTGACAAGGAGTAGCTGACCGTTATGGTCTTGGCAGTTCCTACAGCATAGCTGAGATATCTGCCATCGGCCTTCACTTCAACCCCATCCTCGGCATAGAGGCCGGTGACCTTGCCCATGGTGAAATCAACACTCTCATTGCCGTCATACTCTTTGCTGGTCTTGATGCTGGTAGGTGCGGTTATTGAAAGTTTCTTCTTCTCAATCTTTCCACCTCTGAAGATATAGTCTTCAGGGGGCATATACCTCTGGCTGTCAGCACCTGCAAGGGTATAGCGCACAGTTATGGTCTTGCCCGCGCCCGCATCCTTGTTATCGTAGGTAGCAGTCGCAAGCACCCGCACATCCTCAGATCCGACAATGCCGGTGACACTGCTTCCTGCGGTGACTTGGCACACATCAGAGCTGTCATACTCCTTGGACACTGTAATAATCGGGTCTGAAATGGTTAGAGAGGGCCCGATAGTTATACTGCCTGTGTACTTCGCATCCATGACAGGGGCAAGGTAGTTGGCGCTATCAGGGCCATCGACGGCATAGGTCACGGTGATAGCCTTATCATTTCCAATATCTTTGTCCGTATAGGTAGCAACGGCAGATACTGTCAGGCTGTCGCCAGTAATGGCTCCATCGACGGTGCCTATCCTGACTGGAAGAGTAGTTCTGCCGTCATAGGCCCTGTCCGTTCCATCAGGGAAGGAGGGAGCGCTGATGGTCAGCTGCTTAGGTATAATCTTACCAATGGCCATCGTGTTGGAAGGGGTGATGTAGTTACTCGCATCAGGGCCCTTGAGGGTATACGCAACAGTGATGTTTCTGACACCTGCGTCCTTATGGGCATAGCTTGCCTGTGCATCGACGGTCACCGTATCACCGGCGACCACCCCTATCAGGTTGCCCTTGGTAAAGACAACGCTGTCAGAGCCATCATAGGTCTTGTTCCTGTAGTTTGAGAATACCGGACTACCTACAACCAACTGCTTGGCTTTGATCACACCCGCATAGGTTGTATAGGGAACAGGAGCCAGGTAGTTTGCATTGCTGCCTTCCAGGGCATAGGTGACTGTTATCGCCTTGTCAGAGCCTACGTTCTTGTCCGCATAGGCAGCAGTTGCAATCACAGTCATCGTACCGGGCAGGAAACCATCAGCGGTCACTGGGGTGACACTAAGGGTTGTAGTCCCATCATAGACCTTGCTTGCCACAGGGAGACTGGGCTTTGCAATGGTCAGCTGTATGGGCTTGATCACTGCCGTATCTACAACGTAGCCTGCAGGAGTGTTGTAGTTACCCTTGTCAGCACCCTCTGCAATGGCATATTTGACAAGTATGCTCTTGCCTTCACCTGCATTGACATCACCTTGGTAGGCTGCCTTTGTAGAGAGGACAACATCATCATTACTCACCACACCAACAAGGGTTCCTTCTGCAAGGACCAAAACATCAGGGGTTCCATCATATGGCCTTTCTGTCTGGATCTTTGTGGAGCCGGGCTTTACACTGAGATCCTTCTTGGTGATCGTAGCCCTGTAGTCTGTCGTATTGACCGAGGGTTTGACATAGTTGTTGGCTTGGGGGCCGGTGAGGAAATATTCAACGGATAGGTTCTTGCCCAGACCGACATGCTTGTCGCTGAAAGAGGCTTTTGCCCCAAGGGTAACATCATTGCCAGCAATTACACCCTCCAAGGTTCCAGCATTGGTCACCTTCGCTGAGAGCGTCCCGTCGTAAATCCTGCTCGGTTCGATCACTGTACTGTTTTTCTTGACCGTAAGGACCTTCTTGGTTATCACACCGGTATTGGTAAAGTAGAATCCAGGCACTGCATAGTTATTGATCTGATCGACAGGACCTGACAGGGAGTAGGACACCTTTATGTATTTCTCAGTTCCTACCAGCGGGGTCAGGAACCTTCCTTCGGCCTTCACCTCAACGTCGTCAGAGCCATAGAGCCCGTAGACTTTGCCCATGGTGAACTCTATGCTGTCACCGCCGTCATACTCTTTGCGGACCTTGGTCAATGTGGGATCGGTTATAAAAAGCTTCTTCTTCTCAATGGTACCGCCGGTGGCGATATAGTCATCGGGGGCGATGTATCTCGGGCTGTCAGAACCTGCAAGGCTATAACGCACGGTTATGCTCTTGTCCGTTCCTGCATTCTTATTGTCATAGGTCGCTGTCGCAAGAACCTGCACATCTTCTGATCCGACAATGCCGGTGACAAGGGTTCCTACGGTGACCTTGGCTACATCAGAGCTATCATACACCTTGGTCTTCTCCAAGGTAGGATTGGAAATGGCAAGCTTGGGCCCGCCTATGCTGCCCATATAGCTCTGGTCCCTAGCGGGAGCGAGGTAGTTGCCGGCATCTGGGCCACCGATGGCGTATGTCACCATGATCTTCTTGTCGTTGCCGATTTCCCTGTCAGCAAACAGGGCAAGGGCATCAACGGTGACGCTGTCCCCTGCAACAACCCCTTCAAGGGCTCCTTTGGAGACAGGGAGGGTGTTCTTGCCGTCATAGGGCTTGCTTGTCGTGCTTGGGAAAGCCGGCTCCCCGATGGTGAGCTGCTTGGGTTCGATCACACCTGTTTGGATTGTATAGGAGACAGGAGCGAGATAGTTGGCATTATATTCATCC
Organism: uncultured Sphaerochaeta sp.; assembly: GCA_964527665.1. GTDB lineage: Bacteria > Spirochaetota > Spirochaetia > Sphaerochaetales > Sphaerochaetaceae > Sphaerochaeta. The sequence continues at coordinate 3,090 of CAZGOK010000112.1, read as the reverse complement.
AAAGCGTAGGAGACGGTTATGGCCTTGTCTGTTCCTACATGCTTGTCTGCAAAAGAGGCTGTTGCCTTCACGGGCATCTCACCTGGCTGGAAACCTTCAGGGGTGACCGTGGTGACACTGAGAGCCACAGTCCCATCATAGGTCTTGCTCACTTCCGAGAGACTTGATCTGGCTATGGTCAGCTGTAGGGGGGTAATTACCCCGCTATCGAGGGTGAAACCAACAGGGGCGATGTAGTTGTCCTTATCAGAGCCATCTGCAATGGCATAGCTTACCGTTATGCCCTTAGCTTCTCCTGCAGTGACATCACCGTCGTAGACTGCCCTTGTAGTGAGGATCACCTCATCATCGTCCACTACCCCATCAAGAACTCCTGCAGAAAGGACAAAGGCAACCTCCGTCCCATCATACGGCTTTTCTGTCATGATCTGTGTGGTGTCGGCATAGACACTGAGCGCCTTCCTGGTGATGCTCCCCTGGTAGTCCTGGGTATTGGCATCGGGCTCTTTGTAGTTCTCTGCATAAGAACCGGTGAGGAAATATTCAACAGAAATATCCTTGTCGGTACCGACCAGCTTGTCGTTGAAGAAAGCCCTCGCCCCCAGCGCAACATCATCATCGCCGATGACGCCTAGCAAGGTTCCGGGGTCTGTCACCGTGACAGAGTTCGTCCCGTCGTATACTCTTGTTGTTTCAAGCTTTGTACTGTTGGGCTCCACCGTCAGGGGTTTCTTGGTGATTACCCCCACAGTTGTGGTAAAATCCACAGGAACAAGAGAGGTATCAGCATCGCCGGGCGTGTCTGCCACCGCACCATCGGCATCTGTTGCTTCAGCGGCCACCACCTCAGGGGTTTTGCTCTCAGCAGGAGCCGAAACTATGGGTTTTGAGACATCGGCAGAGGGTTTGATGACCTGCTGAGTCTCTACCTGTACGACAGGCGTCCCTGTCTTCGCTTCCTTATCGCCACATCCGGTCAGGACTAGCAATAGAGTTGCGAGCACAACCAAAAATACTGAAAGATTCTTCTGCACATGTTTCATATAACCCACCTATTAAAATTCCGGAAAATGTTCTGACATCCGTCATCATTCCAGTGTCGAAAAAATCACACAAAGCAATGAAAAAAGCCCATATACAATAATCTAGCGCTTAGGTATGAAAGTCAAGGAGTTTTCTCTTTGATTAGGCACAGAACTCTCTCCTATTCGCTATAAAGAGCATATTTCACACCGATAAGACCTTTCAATGCATCAAGCGATCAAAATGAGACAAGCACAGTTTCAGCATATCCCTGCTGGGGGACCTAAACTGTTGCATGCCATCTTTGTACAAAGTTCTAACATATACGAGACCTGACTCCACGGGTGTGGTCTGATTACAGTTTTTCATGAAAAAAGCCAGACAAAGCATACACAAACAGATGATGGGTACTCAATAGTCTTGGCATGGATGGTCATATTTTCAGCACAGATGGTAAAGACTCGCAGTACAAGGACACACCACATATATGCCTGTCAGGAGATGCTCGCCTACAGTCCAAAGAGGGGGGATAAAGGTATGTGAAACATATGAGGAAAT
>CAZGOK010000112.1:0-1409 GCA_964527665.1 uncultured Sphaerochaeta sp. | reverse complement strand
AAATGAGAAAAGAGGAATGGAACAGGGACGAAACTCTCTTCGTCCCTGTTCCATTCCATCCGATCAGCAGACCTTTTCAGCATACGCCTTGATGGCAGAGGCGTTGGTGTAGCTTGTAGCCACTCCATCCTTGAGCACAACCAGGGTCGGGGCCTGCATGATGTCATACCTCATTGCAAGGGCCCTCTCCTGCTGTGCATCAACCACAGCGTATGCTATGGATGATGCATCAAGGAAGCGCTTGGCGATCTTGCAGTTGGGGCAGGTCTGAGTGGTGAACAGCAACACCTGCGGCTGTTCTGCCTTGGCATCACTAGACTCATTGATGGCATAGAGCTTTCTCTCCTTGAACTCCTCGGCCTTGCCATCATTCCAGTTCTTCACCGGACGATAATAGCCGGTTATGCGACTGTAGACCTCAGTATCCTTGCCACAGTGCGGGCACAGCGGCTGCTCCCCTACAAGATAGCCGTGGTCACTGCATACCGAGTAGATCGGGCTCAAAGTGTAGTAGGGCAGCTTGAAGGCTGTTGCAATCTTCTTGACCAGGGCGGCGGCACTCTGCCAGGAGGGAAGGCGCTCCCCAAGGAAGGCATGGAATACAGTCCCTGAGGTATAGAGGGTCTGCAGCTCGTCCTGGATGGAGAGGGCCTCGAAGATATCCTGGGTATAGTTCACCGGGAGGTTGGTGCTGTTTGTGTAGTAGGGGGCCTTATCCTCGCTTGTGGCACTCTTGATAAGGGGGAAGGCCTTCTTATCATGCTTGGCCAACCTGTAGGTGGTCGACTCAGCAGGGGTTGCTTCAAGGTTGTACAGGTCCCCATACTTTTCCTGGTAGAGGGAGAGGCGATCGCGCATGTGGTTGAGCACCTCCTTGGCAAAGGAGGTGCCCTCCTTTGTCCCTATATGCTTGCCCAGGAACCTCGCATTGAGACACGCCTCGTTCATACCCACCAGCCCTATGGTGGAGAAGTGGTTCTCAAAAGTACCCAGATAGCGTTTGGTATATGGATAGAGCCCTGCATCCATCAGGCGCGTAATGACGCTTCGCTTGACCTCCAGGGAGCGGGCACTGATGTCCATCATCTTATCCAGACGCCTGTAGAAATCCTCCTTGTCCTGGGAGAGATAGGCGATCCTGGGCATGTTGATGGTCACTACCCCGATGGAGCCGGTGGATTCACCGCTGCCGAAGAACCCGCCGGATTTCTTTCTCAGTTCCCGAAGGTCCAGCCTCAGGCGACAGCACATCGAACGGACATCACTGGGCTCCATATCGCTGTTCACATAGTTGGAAAAATATGGGGTGCCGTACTTGGCCGTCATCTCAAAGAGCAGCTTGTTGTTCTCTGTTTCAGACCAGTCGAAATCCTTGGTGATGGAGTAGGTGGGGATGGGATACTGAAAGC
>CAZGOK010000111.1:0-6681 GCA_964527665.1 uncultured Sphaerochaeta sp. | reverse complement strand
TGGCCGCGGCCTTCTTGAGCAGGGGCATCTTCCATGCATCGACCATCGAGTAGTCGACCAGGTCGGTGGGAAAAGGAGGAGGTGATGCTATTTCTTCTTGTGCAAGGTAGCCTTCCTTGACAAGCAGCGATAAGGAGAGCAACAGCTCATTGCCTGCAAAAGTCGACCTTGATGCATAGGGTGAGTTTCCAAACCCCGTAGGGCCAAGGGGGAGGATCTGCCATAGCCTTACGTTTGCCCTTGCAAGTGAGTCTACAAATGCATATGCCTTGGGCCCGAGGTCCCCTATGCCATGACGCCCAGCCAGGCTGGTGGGGTGCAATAGCACCCCTGTATATCTTCTTTGCTCAGTATTCATCTTTGGTCGTTACCTCTTTGAGGGATTGCCTCTCAATAATGGTGAAAGGGATCTCCATATGCGTCGACCCCAGAGCTTCCCCGTTTATCATACGAAACAAGGCTTCACTGGCCAGATATCCCTTCTCCTGGGCAGGCTGGTCCACGGTGGTCAGGGCGGGGGTTATCAGCTGGCTTTCGATGATGTTGTCAAAGCCAACCACAGAGATGTCATCAGGTACCCTGATGGCATGCTCGTTGAAGTAGAGGATCGCCCCGATGGCGACGATGTCGCTCATCGCCAGAACGCATGTCGGGCGGCTTTTCAGCTTGGATATGAGATGGCCGGTATGCTTGCCATCCTCAAGGGTGCACTCGCTGACCATCTGGGTGACACAGCCATCAAGGTCATAGAGGCTGAGGCAGAACTCCTTGAGGGCCCTTTCGTACCCACGCTTTCTTCGTTTGGGTACGCTTGCTTCAAACTCATCGGAGTTGAAGGCATCCTCACTCAGGCTTACGATGGCTATGCACCGGTGTCCCTTTTCCAGGACAAGACGCATTATCTGATAGGCTGCCACCTCATCGGCTATATTCACCGAAGGCATCCCTGCCGAGGGGGTGCCGTCGATGGTGACAAAGGGAAGCTTGCGTGTCTTCATGATGTTGACAATGTCCATACCCACCTGCATGCCCATGGTGATCAGGCCGTCCACAGCGGCACAGCGCACAGCGTCTGTTATGGATTCATGAAGCGGGGGGATGAGGGTAAGGGTATACCCGTACTTTTGGCAGACACTGCCGATGCCCTGGATAACCTGTTGGGTATAGGGGTTTCTCATCGAGTAGTGGATGATCTGAGGCAAGAGGAAGCCTATGCTGAGATGCCTGCGCAGGGAGAAGTTCCTGGCCATGGGGTCGGGGATATAGCCAAGCCTATCGGCTGTGGCAAGGATGATGTCCCTTGCCTTGACGCTGATCCTGGAAGGTTCGTTGAAGGCAAAGGAGACAGCGGTCTTCGAGTACCCGCTTTCACGTGCTATATCCTTGATGGTCGGTCGTTTCTGAGGAAGATCCATGCTTACATCCTTTTGACCAAGAGGTATTGGTAGGGTCCAAGAATGAAAGATTCATTTCCGAGTGTGAGCTCTCTGCCTGAAAAGGCGTCCTTGTAAGAGCCTAAGGCCGAAGGTCCGAAATGGACAGATTTCTGGTATTCGCTGAAGTTGACCAATATAAGATGGTCCACACCGCGCTTAAGTGAAAAGACCGAGGCGTCATCGGAGGGGATGACCATCTCGTGGGAGTCTGAGCGAAAATCAGAATGCAGGGAACGGTATTCTATAAGCTGTTGGAGCAGTGTGAATAGGTTTGAGCTGACAGGGTCATTTTTAGTCCAGTCAAAGGGAGGACGGTGCAGGTTGCGGCTGTCCTTGGCAAGGATGGGGTCCTGGTGGTAGGAGTAGTCGTTCAGCGTCGCTATCTCGTCCCCACTATAGAGAACGCATATCCCACGGGTAAGATAGACAAAGGAGTGAGCCAAAAAGAGCCTCTTGAAGGCAAGCTCCTGCTGATACCTGTCTCTCTCCTCCAACGCCTTCCCAAGGCCGCATAGGGAGGCTGAGGTGCCGCAGTTGCGCGCATCCCTGTTCTTCTCATTGAACTCGTACAGTTCTCCCCTGGAAAAGGAGCCGGGAAAGGTCCCCAGGTAGAAGGAGATCAGGAACTGCTTGTGCTCATAGGGGGAGAAGCCGAGTTCACGGAGGTTGTCATCCTCAATGCCCCACCCGATGTCGTCATGGCAGCGCAGATAGTTTACCCAGCACGCAGAGGAGGGTATGTCGGTGGGAAGCTCGACAAGGCTTTTCTGAAGCAGGCGGGTGTCCCGTGTAGCAAGGGAGTTCCACATCTGCACCATCAGGGAGACATTGTACAGCAGGTGGCACTCAGGTGCCTTCTCTGTTCCGAAGTAGGGGGCTACCTCCCTCGGGGACATGACCACCTCGCCTTTTATGATACACAGCGGTGCTACCATCTCAAGTGCCAGGCGGAAGATTCTCAACAGGGTATGGACTTCTGGGAGGTTGCGGTTGGTGGTCCCCCATCGTTTCCATATGTAGGGTATGGCATCGAAGCGGAACACCTCGACGCCATAGTTGGCCAAGGTGAGCATAGCATCCAGCATTGCAAGCAGGACTTCACTGTTGCCATAGTTGAGGTCCCACTGGAAATGGTTGAAGGTGGTCATCACATATTCTTGTGACTCTTGCAGAAAGGTGAAGTTGCCCGGTGCTTGCTGGGGGAAGACTTCGCTTGTGGTCGCCTCATAGAGGTCGACCACCTCCTCTTCCTTGGTGAAGAAAAACCTATCCTTATAGGCTTGTTCGCCTTCTTTTGCCTTCAGGGCCCAAGGATGGGTGTCGGCACAGTGGTTGAGCACAAAATCAAGGCAGAGGCTGATGTTAGCCTCCCTGCAAGCATCGGCTAGGAGGACAAAGTCCTCGCAGTTGCCCAGGCGCGGGTCAAAGGAGGTGAAGTCCTCAACCGCATACCCCCCATCATTGTTGGCAAGGGGCATCTTCATGCAGGGCATCAAATGCAGGTACCGTACATGCAGGCTCTCCAGATAGGGGATTTTCTCCTGCAGGCCGGTAAAGGTGTGGTTGAACTTGTCGACATAGAGCATCTGACCGCTCATCTCAGAGCCTCTATACCAGAGAGGATCGGTGATCCTCTCCGTATCCAGGGCCTTGAGGGAGCTCTTGCGCTCCTGTGCCTTCTCCTTGAGCAGGTCAAGGAGGGGTTCTATGCTCGTTTCAGGATAGAGCGAACTCCACAAGGTGAGCAGTTCAGCCTGCCTTGGTGTCCACCGTGTCTTGAAGGTATACATCGCCTAGCTCTTTATCGCACCATCGCTGATCCCCTTGACAATATACTTTTGCAAGAAGAGATAGACGATGATGATCGGTATGATGGAGATGAGCACTGCAGGGAATATCAGCTGCCAGGGGTTGCCGAACTGCCCGGCGGTGATACGTGCAAAATAGAGTTCAAGGACGAGCGTCTTGGTCGGGCTGTTTCCAATGACTAGGAAGGGCAGGAGGTAGTCATTCCAAATCCACATGGAGTTGAGCACAATGACGGTGACGGTGATCGACTTGAGCAGGGGCATGACAACGTGGATGTACATCTGGAAGATGTTACAACCATCAATGGTAGCCGCCTCCTCAACTCCGAGGGGGACACTTTTGACAAACCCATGGTAGAGGAAGACGGACATGGAGAGCCCGAAGCCCCCGTACATCAGGACCAGGCCAGTTGCGCTCTTGAGCCTGACATCATCGAAGAACTGTATCAGCGGATACATGACAGCCTGGAAAGGGATGAGCATCGCTGCTACAAAGCACATGAATACAATAGTGCTTGCCGTTCCCTTGTTGCGCACCATGATCCATGCGGCCATGCTGCTTACTATGACTATCAACAGGACAGAGGAGGCTGTGATGGAGGCGGTGACCAGTAGGGCCCTGAAGAAGTTGATCTCTTTTGCTGCATTGGTCAGGTAGGAGAAGGTAAAGGACGAAGGAAATCCCAGCGGCGAACTTATGATTTCGCTCTGGGTCTTGAAGGAGTTGACCAGCAAGAGCCAAAGAGGTGCCAAGGTATAGATCGCTATAAGGGTGAGGGCCACATGCAGGAGGACCTTCTTGATCTTCTTCTTGAGAAAGTAGTGTTCATTCATAGATTCGGAGGTGACGACTGTTAATTCTTTCATGTTACATCTCCAGTTCTTTTTTCTTGGTAATGGCTACCTGGGTCAGGGTAATGACAGCCACAAGGATGAAGAATATCACAGCCTGTGCCTGGGCCTTGCCATAGTTCGGTGGTGAGGTGTCCTTGACAGTCCTGAGGATCTGCATGGCAAGCAGGCGCGTTCCGAACTCACCGTCGGTGAGGGCCACGTTCTGGTCCAGCAGCTTGAAGCTGTTTGCAAGGGTCATGAAGAATACAATGGTAAAGGAGGGCATCAGCATCGGGATGGTTATTTTGCGGAAGGAGTACCAGTAGGTTGCGCCGTCGATGCTTGCAGCCTCATAGTAGTCGGCACTGATGGTATTCAGCCCTGCTACGTAGATGATCATCATGTAGCCTGCATACTGCCAGGTGCTGAGCATGGCAAGGGCAAACAATGCCTTGTTGGAGTTCTGCGTCATATAGCGCAAGAAGGGCAGGTAGAGTGCGTCCGGGGAGAACAGGATGTCGGTGAAGATGATCTGGAAGATGAACTGCCAGATGAATCCAAGGGCAAGGCCTCCGAGCATGTTGGGAAGGAAGAAGACCGTTCGATAGAGTCCCGATCGCTTGGTGATGGTGGTGACCATCAGGGCCAGGGCCAAGGCAGCGATGTTGACAAAGATCACCGCTATAAAGGTGTACTTGACCGTATAGACAAGGGCAGAGATGAAGCGGGTATCCTGAAAGGCTTCCTTGTAGTTTGCAAACCCTACAAAGGACTTGAACATGCTGGTAGCACGGGTTCCCGTATCAGGGTCGAAGTAGTATGTTCCCCTCCAGGCCAGGAATGAGTTGACCACACCCATGATGAAAGGGTAGAGGATGACCATTGTAAAGAGGAGTAGGGAGGGCATGACCAGTGGCCAGAACCATTTCTTGTAAAAATTCATATGATACTCCTGGAAAATAGGGGCCGGAAGATCCGGCCCCTAATGGTTATAGTGATTTACTTCAATGCAATCCACTGCTCGACGGCGTAGTTTGCAATTGCCTCGTAATCGGCCTTGGTCCAGTTCTTCTTGGTGAGATAACTCTCCATGACTTTCAGACCGACAACGTCTCCACTCCAGGATGCTGGTGCTCCTTGGTAGGGGGCCGTGAGGGTATTGCCACTGGCAATGTAGTCGATGATTGAATTTCCAAGACTGTTGGGAACTGTGGTGGTGGCAGGATCGGCATTGTAAGGAATAAAAGCAAATTCCTCAACAATAAATCTCTTTCCTGTCTCACTGTTGTTCATCCAATAGAGGAAGTCAAAGGCTTTCTGCTGTTCCGCTGCGGGGACCATGGCGTTTACAGCGTAGTAGTTGGGAACGAATACAGGAATTGAGCTGTTCAGGTGAGAGATTGTAGTACCGTCAGTTCTCTTCACATCCTGGCTCTTATAAGGCATTTTCACAGGAACAAACTCAAGTCTTGCAGACTGTGCCTTGTTTACACCTTCGATGTTGCCGAATGCCCAGTTGCCCTGCTTGAAGAAGACTGCCTTGCTGTCAGCAAAGATCTGTACAGCCTGGTCGTATCCGAAGTTTGCACTGGAAACGAAATCCTGTCCGCGAGTTGCTCTGCCCTTGGCTCCTGCGAGGTAGCTGGTCTTCAGGTCCAGTGCCTCGGCATACGCAAGGAATGCACCCTTCAGGCTTTGGATCTTAGCAGTGTCAGCCTGGTTGGCTTCGATGTCGTTTGCGAATACAGCATTGAGCGCCACGTTGATGAAGTGATCCCCATAGGTCCATTTTTCTGCACCCATGACAGCGAATACGCCGTTGAGCTTTTCACTCAGAGGTCCTTTACGTGAGGCGAGCTTGTGGGTGTTGCCGTTGAGCTTCACTTCCATGGCCTTGGGGGATACGATCCAAGCATCAATGGCTTTTACCAAGGCTGCCCACTCTTCGTAGGAAGCTGCCTTGATCTCTGAGAGCACTGCATCGACTGGGATGGGATTGAAGATCTCTGCGAGCATGTCGCGGTCAACGATGAAGCCGTAGCCTTCTACGTTGTAGGGAATGCCGTAGCTGGTCTTGCCATCACTGGTCAGGCGCAGTCCTTGGGGAAGGGCTGTTGCCATCTTGCCAAAATCACCGGTTGTGACGGTGTTGAGGTCAAGGGCAAAACCACCCTGGCTCCACTCTGCAAGTTCCTTGATCCCCTGGATGGAGAATACGGAGGGCTTGTTGCGGCTGTTCATCTCTGAGCGAAGGGTCTCCATGTGATCCTGTCCGCTTCCGATGGAGAAGTTTTTGACCCTGACACCAGTTTCAGCTTCATATGCTGCGCACATTGCTGCAAACTGAGCGGCGTTCTCTCCCTTGGAGTTGTAGACGTAGATGTCATAGCCCTTGTCGGCTTCTGCAGAACCCTGTGCAAACAGGGTGGCTGAGAATGCCATTAGGAGTACGAGAAGAACGATTAGACTTTTTTTCATGTTTCTCTCCTTATGCTTTATTCAAGCTTTGAACAATTTCTGTACCAGCTTCGGTTTCTCTTGAAATCTAAACCTTGCTTGGTATATACTCATACTAAACCGGTTTTCTAAACCAGTCAACCTTT
>CAZGOK010000110.1:0-6683 GCA_964527665.1 uncultured Sphaerochaeta sp. | reverse complement strand
CATCTATATGCTCCAGGCAATATGCCAGTATATCCGCATGACGTGGGGGCATATCCTGGGTGTGAAGATGGAGACGGACATGCGCAGTGAGCTGTTCGCCCATCTGCAAAAGCTCTCCTTTGGATATTTTGACAGGACAAAGACCGCTCATATGATGAGCCGCATCACCAATGACCTCTTTCAGATCACCGAGCTGGCCCACCATGGTCCCGAGGACCTGATCATAAGTGTTGCCACCATTGTGGGATCCTACATTGTCATGTTCTCCTACAGTGTCCCTCTTTCGCTGATATCCCTCATCCCCCTGCCTTTTATGGTTGCCTACGGCATGTATTACGGGCTGAAGATGAGGGCGACCTTCCGTCGCGTCCGTTCCACTGTTGCTGATGTGAACAGCAACGTGGAGAACTCGCTGATGGGAATCCGTGAGGTGAAGAGCTTTGGACGTGAAGAGTTCCAGGAGCAGAAGTTCAATGATGTGAACAACATCCTGCGCGACAGCAAGACCGAGCAGTATATGGTCATGGGAAGATACCACTCTGTCATAGGGCTTTTTCGTGAGCTCTACTACTTCTGTACCATCGCAGGAGGGGCCTTGCTCATCATGCGCGGCACGGTTCAGTCCTACGACCTTGTCACCTTCATCCTCTATGTCGGGGTGGTCCTGCCTCCCATCGACCGCCTGATCAACTTTACCGAACAGATGCAGCAGGGTATGGCAAGCTTTGAACGTTTTGTCCAGGTCATGGATGAGGCTCCCTCAATAGTTGACAAGCGTGATGCCAAGGACCTGAAGATCTCCCAGGGAGACATCAGCTTTGAAGGGGTGACGTTCCAGTACGACTCCTCCACTGAGACGATCCTCAAGGATCTGAACCTTTCGATAAGCGGCAGTACCACTGTCGCCCTGGTCGGGGAGTCAGGGGCAGGGAAAAGCACCTTTGCCTCGCTCATCCCCCGTTTCTATGAACCTGAGGCGGGGCGTATCCTCATCGATGGACAGGATATCTCCCTCGTCCGACAGCGTTCGTTGCAGAAGAACATTGGCTTTGTGCAGCAGAACGTCTTTCTCTTTGATGCTACCATCCGAGAAAACCTGCGGTACGGCAAGGTCGATGCAACTGAACAGGAGATGTGGGCAGCCCTCGATGCTGCAAACCTGGGCACCTTCATACGCTCTCTTCCCAAGGGCCTCGACACCGAGGTGGGCGAGCGCGGGACCCTGCTTTCCGGCGGTCAGAAACAGCGCATCTCCATTGCGAGGGTCTTTTTGAAGAATCCTCCCATCCTCATCTTTGATGAGGCCACCAGCAGCCTCGACAGCGAAAGTGAGGAGCTCATCAGCGAAGCCTTTGCACGCCTCTCCTCGGGGCGGACTGCGATAGTGATCGCACACCGCCTGACCACGGTAAAGAACGCCGACTGTATTTTTGTCATTGATGATGGCAAGCTTATCGAACAGGGAAAGCATGAAGAGCTGTTGGCCTTGAATGGCCAGTATGCTAAATTATACAGCAAGCAGGATTTTTCCTGAGAGGAGTGCATCATATGAGAAAGATTCGAATAGCTGTGGCCTGCATAGTGGCCATCCCCTTGCTGGTACTCTCCCTTGTCTATGCATTCATCCCTGCAGGTATTCTGACGTTGTTTGGCGCTAGGAAAGTGGCAAGCCGTTGGCTCGAACTATGCGGTCGCTTCATCAGCAACGGCATACTCTTCGCCCTTGGGGTCACCGTCCATGTCGATGGGAGGGAGAACCTGCCCACTGAGACGAATATCTGCTATATGGCCAATCATCAGAGCATGCTCGACATCCTTGCCTTTGCAGGCCCTGCAAAGCTTTGGGCAAGCATCTTTGCCAAGGCTGAGATAAAGAGGGTCCCCATCATCAATTTCTGGTGCTACGCCTTGGATTGTGTCTTCATCGAACGCACCAGTCCCCATGATGCGGTGAAGGCGATCCTCAAAGGGGTGCAAAAGCTCAAGGATGGCAAACCGATGCTCATATTCCCGGAAGGGACGCGCAGCAAGGTTGATTCCATAGGCGAGTTGAAGAACGGCAGCTTGAAACTGGCTACCCGATCCAATGCCATCATCGTCCCCATAACCATAAAGGGGTTGCGCCATGGCCTTGAGGGGATAACGAACTTTAGGCGCGTGCATGCCTACTTCTCCATCGGAAAACCCATTCCTACCGCTTCACTTTCCAAAGAGGAGGTTGCAACGCTGCATGACCGGGTCTATGGAGAGGTGAAGTCACGGTTCAATGAACTACCCAACTAAGGGGACTCAGGATCCCTGCCTAGATATCAGAAACCTCAGCTTTACCTATCAGTCATGGAAAAAGGAGGAGAACTCCCCTATACTGACAGGACTCGATCTCCGTCTTGAACACAAGAGCAAGACGCTCTTGCTCGCCCCCTTCGATCGGGGGAAAAGCACCCTTGCTCGCATTATAAGCGGACTCTGTCCCAAGTACCTTCCCGGTAGTTTGGAGGGCAGTGTCCATGTCTGCGGCAAGGACCTTGCCCATACCGAACCTTGGCAGTTGCTCCATGACTGCGGCTATGTCTCCCAGAATCCCCAGGAACAGTTTGTTGCCCTCTCAGTTGAGGACGAGATCGCCTTTCCTTTGGAGTCCTTGGGCCTCGGGCGCGAGGAGATCACAAGGCGTGTCGATGCTTCCCTCACCAATTGGGGCCTACACGATTTACGCTCATCAAGCCAACAGGAGCTCAGCGGTGGGGAGCGAAAGCGCGTGCTGCTAGCTGTCCAGCAGGCGGTAAGCCCCCACCTCTGGGTATTGGACGAATCCTTTGACGACCTTGACCGCACCTGGCGCGAATACCTCACCACCCTCATCAGGGAGGGGGAGGGGACAATGCTCGTGCTTGCATCCCGCTATCTGGAGCAGTTTGAAGATCTCTTTGACCGGTATGCCCTTTTGGAAGGGGGTAAGATCCGCTTCGGGGCGAAGGCAGAGATCCTCCACTGCTTCTCCGTCCTCTGCGGCGATGGCCTTGCCAATCCCCTCAAGGGCCAGAAGCTTTCCAAAAACGATGGACATAGCCTTGTCTGTTCAGATCTTGTGACCGTCCGCACCCGTGTCAGTACGCTTGAGGCCAAGCCCTTCAGGCTCTCTGTACCCAACTTTACGATTGCTAGTGGTGACCTCATCACCTTGGTTGGTCCGAACGGCAGTGGAAAAAGTACCTTCAGCCGGCTGTTGTGCGGCCTTGATGAACCCAGGGAGGGATCCTTCACCCTCGACGGCAAGGTGATGGGCGCCCGGGAGCTGAACCGAAGTGTCGGATACCTCTTTCAGAATCCCGACCTGCAGATATTCCTACCCACCGTCAGGGAGGAGTTGTCCTGGTCGCTGAAAAGACGCAAGGACCTTAGTCCGGAACAGGTGACAGTGATGGTAGGCGAGTGTGCCACCCTCTTTGGCCTTGACCTGGAGGAGACCCCTTCCACCATGAGCTATCCCTTGAGAAAGGCTTTGCAGGCTGCTGTCTACTACCTGTTGGACCGCCCCTTCTATATCCTGGACGAACTGGACAACGCCCTGACCTATAGTGTGGCCCTCTCCATCATTGCGCTATTGCGCCGCAACGGGGCTGGTATCCTGCTCATTACCCATGACCGCTTGTTTGCCTCTCTGGTGGGCGAAAGCACCTACGCCATCGAGGCGGGTGTCCTGGAGAGCGTATGACCACCAATACCTATGTAGCAGGTGATGGCTTTCTCTACCGTATGGACCCTAGGGCCAAGATTATGGCGATGCTGCTTATCTGCGTCTTTCTTTTTCTAGGGATTACCTTGGAAGGGCTGTATGCTACTGTAGTGTTGCTCATCTTGGTAGGCAGTGTGAATACCGGCCTGCGCCATACAGGGCGGACCTTCAAGTCCATCCTGCCCATGCTCATCTTCATGGCCCTGTTCATGCCCTTCAATGTGCGAAGCGGCCAGAGTCTGATCACAATAGGATCATTCACACTCATAACTGTTGAAGGCGCCCTACAAGCCGCCAGGCTGGGAGGGCGCTTCATCGGCATCACGTACGCTTGCACCCTGTTGTTTGCCACCACACCGATGACCGACGTGATGCTCGCCTTGCGTTGGTACCGCCTGCCGTACAAGGCGTCTCTGGTGGTGACCCTCTCCTTTACCTATATCCCCTTCATCGCCGACAGCTTCACCCAGATATCTGAGAGCCATCGTTTGCGTGAAGGCGGTGATTTGGAGAAGAGAAGGTCAGTCTTCAAGCGTCTGCGCGACCTGTTGCCCACCCTCACCAGTGCCCTGGTGGTGGCCCTGCGCTCCATACCATATCTGGCGATGAGCTTGGAGCAGCGGGGATTTGGCCGTAGCGAGAAAAGAACCAGCTTTCACAGCTTGGATTCTTACCGCCATGGCTTTACGGATTTTGTCATTTCTCTTAGTATACCGGTAGTCTTGTGGCTCACATTCAGAGCTCGGTAGGAGGTCTCTTCATATGGAAAAAAATCGTAATGCCCTGAAGGTCGCTGTAGTGGCGGTCCTTACGGCGGTTGTCGTCGTCTTCACCATGATAGTGCGTATTCCCACCGCAAAGGGGTATATCAACCTTTGTGATGTTGCTATCTGCTTTATCGCCTTCACCTTCGGACCTTGGTCCGCCTTTATTGCAGCAGGGTTGGGAACAGCCCTTGCAGACCTGTTCAGCGGCTATGCCCAGTGGGCACCCATCTCGTTTGTCGTGCATGGCGTTGAAGGGTTGCTCGTCGCCCTTATCGTCCGGCAAAAGGGTTCGATAACCATTCCGTTTGTCACCAAGGTGGTTGCAGGGTTCGTCTGCATGGCCACTGTATCTTTGGGGTATTTTGCCCTGTCGGCTATCTTTACCAGCGGCGTGTCGGTAGCGGCTGCAGAAATTCCTTGGAACCTTCTGCAAAGCGGTGTTGGCGTTGTCCTTGGCCTTGCCCTGGCTGCTGCGGTCAAGCGTGCATATCCACCGGTTAGTTCCCTAGCTTGGTAGCATCAGAAAACAGTTTTCGCTATACTTTCACCTAACCAGAAACCCTAGGAGCATTTCATGCAACAGTTCTCTCACGACACTATCGTGGTACTCGATTTCGGTGCCCAATACAGCCAGCTTATAGCAAGACGGGTGCGTGAAATGCACGTCTACTCCCAGATAGTCCCCTATACGACCACAGCTGAGGACCTGAGGAAGATGCAGCCCAAGGGCATCATCTTCTCTGGCGGACCTGCTAGTGTGGGCAAGGAAGGCTCCCCCCGTCCTGATGAGGGGATCTATAAGCTGGGTATCCCCATCTTGGGGATCTGCTATGGCCTGCAGGTCATGAGCATCCAGAATGGCGGCACCGTACAGCGTCCAGACAAACGTGAATATGGCATTGCAGAGCTTGAGGTCACCGACAGCTCGTCAAAACTGCTAGAAGGCCTCTCTGCCGGTTCCAAGCTGTGGATGAGCCATGGGGACTCTGTTGCAACTCTTCCCACAGGCTTCAGACAGACCGGCAGGACAAGAAACTGTGAGTATACCGTGCTGGAACATGATGAGAAGCATTTCTATGGGGTGCAGTTCCATCCTGAAGTGGTCCATACCTCTGAAGGCAAGCAGTTGCTCTCCAACTTTGTCCTGAATATCTGCAAGGCCGCCTCCGATTGGGATATGGGCTCCTTTGTGGCTACTGCCATCGAGGATATCCGTAAGAAGGTCGGGGACAAGCAGGTGCTCTGTGGCCTCTCCGGTGGAGTGGACTCAGCTGTGACTGCGGTCCTCATTCACCAGGCGATCGGGGACCAGTTGGTCTGTGTCTTTGTCAACAATGGTATGCTCCGTAAGGGTGAAGCCGAGAGGGTGCAGAAGGTATTCCGGGATTCCTATAAGATACGGCTGCAGTATGCAGATGCCCAGGATGCATTCCTTGATGCATTACAAGGGATAACAGAACCAGAAGCCAAGCGGAAGGTCATCGGCAAGGTATTCATAGACACCTTCTACGATGCAGCGCGCAGTGCAGGGGAGATCTCCTTTTTGGCACAAGGCACCCTCTATCCCGATGTCATTGAGAGCAAGAGCCCATCAGGCGGGCCTTCAGCAACCATCAAGAGCCACCACAATGTGGGCGGGCTTCCCGAGGATCTGAAATGGGATCTGCTTGAGCCCTTGCGTGAACTTTTCAAGGATGAGGTTCGCGACCTTGGACGAGAACTAGGCTTGCCCGAAGATATGGTGAACCGTCACCCCTTCCCAGGTCCTGGTCTTGGGGTTCGCTGTGTGGGTGAGGTTACCAAGACGCGTCTTGATACCCTGCGTGATGTCGATGCCATCTTCATTGAGGAGATCCGCTCAGCAGGCCTCTACAATGAGATCTGGCAGGCCCTGGCCTGTCTGCTCCCTGTAAAGAGCGTCGGTGTGCAGGGAGACGAAAGAACCTATGAGGAAGTATGTTCATTGCGTGCTGTAACCAGCGAGGATGCAATGACAGCCGACTGGTACCGCTTCCCCCCTGAGGTGCTCGAGCGTGCAGCCAACAGGATCTGTAACGAGGTCAGTGGAGTCAATCGGGTACTCTATGACATTACCAGCAAGCCTCCAGGGACCATTGAGTGGGAGTAATGGTATTGTATGTTCCTTTGAGTGGTTTTTTCTCTCATTGTCATGTCTAACC
>CAZGOK010000109.1:0-6685 GCA_964527665.1 uncultured Sphaerochaeta sp. | reverse complement strand
GATGATAGTCGGGGTGAAGATCAAGCAAAGTCGTTGAAGAAAGCTCCCCTACCAAGGTCCTAAAACATGAGGCAACCATTTCAGGATCCTTGAACCTTGCGAATAGGCATGCACCCCAAGCCCGGCTCCATCCCGTATGACCGCTATCATGGGAAAGTCTGTATTCCAAAGATTTTCTAGACGCTTCAAACTGTAAAACATTGCTGTCGGATGAAAACAGTTCTGCAGGAAAAGCACCAAACAAATGGGAGAAATGGCGATGACCTTTTTCTATCTCAATCTTATCCTCGCTGTCCCATTCGAGGAGCCTTCCATCACTACCAACTCTGAACGGTGGAAGATTATCCAGAATCTTCTGCCAAGGAGCATACAAAGCGGTATCCTGTTCAAGAAGTTTCGCAGTCTGTACAGCAATATCGAGTGCCATATGGGCGACTTGAACATCCATTGCTGAAGAGATACACATGCTTACAGGAAAGTAACCTGCCCCTCTATATCGATTTTCAGGAGATTGGCTGGGCATGATTTGGGCCTGTCCTTCGTCATCAAACTGCACATAGTCTTCATAGAATTCTGCAACCTCCTTGAAAAACGGGAAGGCATAGCTTTGTAGATATTCTAAATCACCGGTATGCTGATACATGTTCCAAAAATGTAACATCAGCCACCCAGCACCGGAAATCCAGACTGCATAATTATATGATTCAGGAGTAACATTCCGCCAAATATCAGAGTTTAAGGGGAACACAACTCCCCTACAGCCGTACAGGCGTTTTGCAGCATCACGAGCCTTGGGCAAGAGAGATAGTATGTAGTCAGTCATCTGCCGGGTATATGAATCAAGGCCAAGAGCGTCGGTAAACCAGTAGTTCATCTGCAAGTTGATATTCAGATGATAATCACTATTCCATTTAGGAAAGGTGCTATGATTCCATTTGCCCTGAAGATGCAGAGGCAATGTAGCCAATATAGAACCACTTATCATAAGATAAACACCAAAGCGTGCGTACAAAGCTATCAATTGTGCATCATCTCCCCCATCCTTGAGGAGTTTCTGACGCCGGTTCAACGGAATTCGAGCTAGTTCAGAAGAATGGGAATCCTCGAGGTCAAAGGTCCATCGGCTCATCATTTTGGAAAATTCAACAGTTTGGCTTTCTACCAACAGCCCAAAGTCTTGAGAAAAATCATGTTTGGATAGTTCCGCTTCAATTCCACGAAGTTCAGAACCAATATCTGCCATGATTGTAACATACGAGGCACTCTGGATACAGAACCCTGTGTCAATGGTCTTTAGCTGACCATCAGTCACGATTTTGCATTTCACCGCATAGCTGACTCCTGAGCCGGCATCTACATTTAGAGATACTATTCCAGTCTCAGAGCATAATGTATATCGGCTTTGTACCCCCTCCTGCTCTTCTCGCACAAGTGACAGGGTTGCATCGAAGGGGTTTGTGGCAATCCATCTGGCGGTGATGATATCCTCTGTGCAGTGGCATAGAGCTGTGACAGACAGTTGCTCCTTCTGACTTGCAACAATGCCATCCTGCAGTGAGAGCTCACGACGAACCAGATTCTGATGCTCATGGGTAAGGATTATATCACAGGCAGGTTGAAAGGAGTCCATTCTCCGAATCAAGGGGGAGATCCCCCCATTTCCTCCAAAGGCAACAGCAGCAAGTGCCGTAGCTTTGAAATTCTGTCCACGTTTTAGATACTCACGTACATAGGGCAGGAAATGGGAACCAGGTTCGCATTCACGATCCTTGAAAGCACCTGTCCATAAATCCTCATGATTGAGGCTGACGATATCCTTCGTCCTATCGCCCCAGAGCATTCCGGCCAGTCTTCCATTTCCAAAAGGAAGCCCATCCTCCCACTTTTCAGGGAAGTTATCAAACCAAAGTGTATCCATTCTTATAATCCTCTTCATTTTCATGAACCATCAATTGAACCAAAACAACAGTATACCGAAGAGTATAGCCAGTTCAAGGCTTGTGAAACACTACCGAAAACAACCTAATAAGGCAACAACTTGACCTGTATAGGATTTGCCAGTACTATCTATTTAGATTATTTTCTAAATAGTGAGGAATTATGGGCTTCTCCCAAACCATGAAAGCGGTAGCTGACCCTGTACGAAGGGAAATCCTTGTCATGCTCAAGGGAGGAAGGCTTACTGCCGGAGACATTGCATCCAAGGTAGAGGGCCTTACCTCAGCCACAGTATCCTACCACCTCTCACAACTGAAGAAAGCTTCCCTCATCACAGAGACAAAATACAAGAACTTCATCTATTATGAGCTCAATGCCTCTGTCTTTGAGGAGATAATGCTCTGGTGTGCCCAATTTGCAGGAGAGAAGAGCCATGAAACGCAAGATTGACAAGACCATGATCATCACTACCTTTGTATGTCTGCTACCGATCATCCTCTCAGCCTTCCTGTATGACAGGCTTCCTTCCCAGATTCCGATTCACTTTAATCTGGCAGGACAGGCTGACAACTACGCCTCAAAAGCCTTCGGAGCCTTCATATTGCCGCTGTTGTTGGCATTGGGAAATTTTCTCCTCCAGTTTGTCCTGAACAACGATCCCAAACGCGATCAGGGCCAGCCCTTGCGGGATATGTCCAAATGGATACTTCCCATCCTGTCTCTTCTGTTGACACCCATTACCCTGTTCAAGGCCCTAGGCTATGATATTAGGATAGAGAAGGTAGTTCCTGTTTTTGTTGCACTGCTCTTTTTGGTCATTGGCAATTACCTGCCCAAATGCAAGCACAACTACACCGTAGGGATTAAGATACCCTGGACGTTGGCAGACGAGGAGAACTGGAACAGGACACACCGCTTTGCAGGCTGGGTCTGGAGCGTAGCATCCATCCTGTTGTTGGTCTCAGCTCTGACAGGGTGGTTTCTCCCTGCCATAGGCATAGCCAGCCTGACAGCCATGGTGGTAGGGCCTGTGATCTACTCGTACCTGTTCTATAGAAAAGCAAAGCAGACCAACACAAACGAACCTACCGATATGCCTTGATATTCTCTTTGTGCTCATCATAGGTAACAGCTGGATAGAGACGCTTGTCCAAGCCATGAAGATAATAGAAGTACGGGCTCTCCAAGGGGTACAAAGCTGCCTCTACAGCAGCCTTGGAAGGGCTGCATATACCTGAGGGGGGCAGTCCTACCTTGCGGCGGGTGTTGTAGGGGGTCTTTGCCTCCAAGGCCTTCTTGGGTATCGGGTTCTCCCAGTCGTTGATCTCGTAGCGGGTAGTGGCATCGATGCCCAAAGGCTGTCCAGCCTGGAGGCGGTTGTAGATCACCGAGGCGATAAGGGGCATCTCCTCGGTGTTCTGTGTTTCCGCCTGGATCATGGAGGCAACGATCAAAACCTGCTCAAGGCCCCATAAGGCGACCTGCTCGGAGTGCAGAAGAGGCTGCACTGCCTCCAGCATGGCAAAGAACATCGCCTCTGCAAGAGAGGATGCAACCTCTTTCTTGGAAAGCATATACACTCCACTGAGCAACCACCCCTCAACAAAAGAGAGTGAATATTCACCCTCAAGCTTTTTTGTGGCCTCAAGGAACTCACCTTTGTCGGCATACCCGCGGTTTGTCAGATAGCGGTCGATGGTGGCGAGGGTAAAGGAGGGGCTCACCTCAATGGCAACCTCCCCTGCCTTTGCTGTCAGGAGTCTGCCTATCGCCTCTTGATCCATCCCCCGCTCCATCACAAAGGTGCCGCTGCGCAAGGAGGTGGTGAGGTTGTTCTTGATGAAATAGCCCAGCAGTGCCTGAGCATCATCGACCACCCCCTGTTCGGAGAGCAGAAGGGTCACCGAAGAGGCACTCATCCCCGCCTCAATGGTCAGTTCTACAGGGCCAGGTGCCATGGCCGAGGCGACATACCTGCCCACAGGTCCCACCTCCTTGCGAAAGGTGAGCAGCAGGGCAAACACACACACCACACAAGCGATAAGAAAGACAGGGACCTGCAAACGAAGGGCCAAGGTGGGGCGATAGCCTCTCCTTGATCCAATCTTAGGAGGCACCACCGTAGGCCGGAGAACCGGTTTTTTTGCAGGTGCAGACTTTGCAGGAGCCTTCTTCGATTTGGAGGCTGGTTTGCCAACTTCTTTTGGCTTGTCATTTTTCTTGGGTGGGGAACTTTGCTTCTTGGCTTGTGAAGCTGGTTTTTTTTCTGTTCCCCCTTGCTTGCGCTCTTTGGGTCTGTCAACATACGTTGCGGAGCTTGGGATAGGGGTTTTGTTCTTCTTACGTACAGGTTTCACCTCAGCCTTGTCACCGTCAAGGAGTACATCCATGTGATTAGCCTTATCCTTTTCGGGAGTCGACTTTTTTCCTTGTGGCGGCTTTTTAATCTCTTCACTCATACTCGCTCAACGCCTTCTTTGGGGTGAGAGCGAGAATCTTCTCCCTCTTGCGTGCAATGGAGAACTCCACTTGGGATATTTGCTTGTTGCTCTGCTCTATCTGGGTGCGCAAATGAGTGATCTTCTGGGCTTCCAGCTCAATTTGAGCCTCCAGCTCTTCAACCTTCATCTGGTTTTGCAACCCTCTGATCTCATGCTCGAGCCTGTCGATCCTGTTCAGGTGCAAGGTTATCTGCTCCATCAGGGCAACCGATGCTGATCCTGCAAGGTGGGAATGGCGACTGCCACTGAGTTTTTCATACAGGGCCTTGCCATAGAGCAAGCTTACCTTGGTCCGCTGTTTTTCCATCTCCCTAAACTGGATCCGGCTTGAATCCAGCTGGTTCCTCGGGCTTTCCTTCTCCTCAGATCGTAGCTTGGCTACAGCACTGTGGTGTATGTCCAGCTCCTGTTGCAAGGAGTGCTCCTTCTTCTTAAACTGCACAAGCTGCGTTACAAGGCTGTCCCTGCCCACACCAGGGAGGTCAGCTTCAAAGCCGAGGCCGGACAGAAGTGAGCCTGCCTGTATCATCAGGGGGAGCGCCTGTTTGCGCCTGCGCTGCAAGCGCATATTCAACAGCGTGCATTGTGCCCTTGAGAGCGCACCCTTCTTGGTCGTGCAATCCTGTAGGGCATCCTGCATCCTGCTGATGGCATTGTGGTGCTCTGCAAACAGAGGTGAGCATTTTTCTTCTAGAAAGTCAGGCAAAGAGCCAGATCCGAAGGCTTCGTATGCGATGGCGCCAAGGCGGGCATACAGGCTCTTTCTCGGCCCGTTCAAACCCCTGATATCCGCTTCGATCTGCTCTATCTTGCGCGAGCGGTCCTCCACCTGGCTGATGAAGCCCTTGATCCTCTCATAGGTTTGCCTCGCCTCCTCATAGAGGGCGTCCACCTCCATAAACCGCTTGAACTCCTCTGTTGCAAAACCCAGCGGGGAAATCTGCTCGATGAGGGAGGTACTGAAGCCCAGTTCGGCATAGAGGGTATGCAGATCACTGTGGTGGCTCTCTATTTCCTTCTGTTTTTGTTGTATGTCAGCTTGAAACGTTCCCATAGTTCGATAGTATCACAAACAAAGGGGCCTAGGCAAAGAGAGATACAGGGCAAAAGAGGCTAAATCCTTGCATTTCCTTGACAAGGAGAGGAGCTGTTGGGTATTCTGATTCAAACTGCTCAGGGATGGGAAGTATACATGACCTTACCCTGAACAGCCTAGGAAGAAGTTTGTTTTGCACGTGCCAGCGTGTTTCTCTTCCTTGCAAAGTGTGACCGCGCAAAGCGGCATCCACTTGATTGCCCATGGCGTTTTCCTTGCTATGGGCACTGAGGCAGGCTCACCAAGAGCTCTCCTGCTCCTCATCCCGCGGCCGGGAAAAGAGCAGGACTGCCACACATTAGGATACACAAAGCTCCCACAACCCACTGGCAAGGGTCACTGGAGCAATCGATTATCTAAGGAGACATGCTCATGGCAAATGACAACAAGAGCAACGCAAGTGAAGAGGACCTTCTCATAGGGACCATTCAAGTACTTGCAGGAAAAACCAAGGCCGACCCCAATCCAGAAGAACTGGAAAAGCTCAAGCGCCTCATCAAGAAAAACGTTCCCTTCACCTTGCGCAGCTATTTCATGGCTTACCTGCTTCGTGAAATGCTTAACGCAAACAGCCCCAAGACAAGAACGGCTGCACCAGCTGCACAAAGGGCACCCAGCCCCAAACAGGCAGCGAAGACCCCTCAGGCTGAAACCAAGAAGCAAGAGAGGCCAGCACCAAAGCGACGTGAGGAGAAACCCCTGCCAGAGGGAGCAAAGACGCTCTATCTCAACATCGGCAAGATGAAGCGCCTCTATGCAAAGGAGCTCTCGCTCCTGCTTCAAAAGGAGCTTGAGATCACGCGCGAGGACATTTTCAGCCTTCGTATCCATGACAAGTACTCATTCATCTCAATGACTGAAGAGAACTGTGAAAAGGCCATTGCCAAACTCAACGGCATGGACATCAAAGGCCGCACCGCTGCCGTCAGTTATTCCAACAAGGAGTAGATAGTGTTCGTAGATAGGATCGTTGTGGGACCATACCAGACCAACTGCTACATCATGGGCAATGAGGAGAACTCCAGCGCCTGGATCATCGATCCGGGCAATGAGGGGGGCCGCATCATCAGCGCCATTGAAAGCCACAACGTCAACCCTGTTGCAGTCCTGCTTACCCACACCCACTGGGACCACATTACAGCATTGGGTG
>CAZGOK010000108.1:0-6686 GCA_964527665.1 uncultured Sphaerochaeta sp. | reverse complement strand
GTGAGGGTGTGTGCTCCGTTGAGGATGCGCACCTTGCGCGTCCTGTAGAAGCTCATGTCGTCGGTCCAGATGACATTCAGCCCTGCCTTGGCAAAGGGCAGCTCATCCTCGTGGAAGGCCTTGTGGCACTCGATGACCCAGAGGTGGAAGATCTCAGCTGAGACCAAGAGGTTGTCCTGGTACCCAAGTTTTTCGCAGAGCGCCTCGGCTTCCGCCTTGGGGTAGCCCGGGACGATGCGGTCGACCAGGGAGTTGCAGAAGTCACACGCTTCGTCCAGCCAGGAGGTGAATGCCTCTTCAAGGTTCCACTCAGTTGCATACTGCTTGACGATGCGCTTCAGGTTGTCCCCGTTCTTGTCGATGAGTTCACACGGGATGATGATCAGGCCCTTGGTGTTGTCTCCCTTGAATGCTTGGAATCGCTTATACAGGAATGCACACATCTTGGCAGGGAAGGAGCTCTGGGGCTTGTCTTCCAGTTTGTCTCCTGCGTGGTAGGCGATGCCCGCTTCTGTGGTGTTGGAGAAGACAAAGCGCAGATCTTCGCTTTCAGCGAGCTTCATATAGGTTAGGTAGTCATCCTCACGATAGGGGTTGAGGCAGGCTTCCACACTGTTGATGGCCCTGTACTGCTCAACAGTCTTTCCGTTCTGCACCCCTCTGAGGACTGTGGTATAGAGACCTTTCTGCTCGTTGAGCATATCACCGAGGCCCTGCTCGAGGGGTTGGACGATTACCACGTTGCCGTTGAAATCGGTCTTCTCGTTGAGAATGTCTATCATCCAGTCAGCGAAGGCTCTGAGGAAGTTCCCTTCCCCGTACTGAAGGACACGAACTGGTCTTGTTACTGGTTTTTTAACGGTGGTGATTGCTTGCATGGCTTACTCCTTAGGATATTGTTCGATAGTCTTTTTTGTCCAAATAGATAGTGCCCCATAAAGGCACATATGGTCTGTTGAAACACAATGCCGAAGATGACAGGGAGGGCAGTCTTTGCTGGAAAGAACTGGATGGAGAGTATAAGGGCTGCGCTGATGTTCCGCATGGAAGTGGCGAACGTAATGCTTATGTTCTCTTCGTAGGAAACCTTGGCGAGTCTGCCCAAGGTATAGGCGATGGGGTAGCCGCTGATGGCAAGGAAGGCACACAGCAAGGCTATGGGAATATAGGTCCATGAGGCGTCTGCGACCAAGCGCTCCGAGACCAGGGAGGTGTTGATGATGACAATGACGAAGAGGGCGATTTTGCTGAAGGGCCTGAGTGCAGGGGCCAGATGGACGGTCACCCCTCCTTTGGTAAGGCTGTTCAGCGAGACACCCACCAGTGAAGGTATGACGACCATCTTCAGCATGGAGAGCATCATGGAGATGCTGTCGATGGATACGCTGCTTTGGGTAAGAAAGCTAATGGTGAACGGGGTCAACAGCGGGGCCAGGGTCGTCGATATGAGGATGAGCGTAAGGGAGAGGGCTCCATCACCTTTGTAGATGGCGCTCCATATGTAGCCTGAGACGGCAGTGGGTATGGAGAGCAGCAGCACGTAGCCGGTGACGACCGCGGGGTCCGAGCCGAAGAACAGGGAGGCAAGAGTCCAGGCGATGATCGGCATGATGATGTTGGTGCCCAGGAAGAAGACGAGGATGTTCTTGGGCCTCTTGACCACCTTCAGGAAGCTGGAAGTGCTGATGCCCAAGGCCCCGCTAAAGGTGAGGAAGGCAAACAGCCAGGTGACCGAGGGTTTCATCGGCGAGACGCTAGTACCCAAGATCAGGCCGAGCAGTACCCCGGTGGGGGTAAGAACCGGCATAAGGCGTTCCAGGGCTTTGTTCAGTCTGTTAAGACTTGTCTCGATACGTTGAAATTGAAACATTGTTCCAATGATATCCTTGAGGGAGTTGACCTGTCAAGCTTAGTATTGAACTAGGATTTGTATCTTACAGGGTGAATATAGGACAAAAGTGCATGAGTACCTTCTATAAAAATGCCAAAAGAAGAGAATATTCCTCTTCTTTTGTTGTGTATTAGCAAAATACGGGGTATTTCGTGCATAAGAACATGAAAACACACTTACCTGTGTAGAAGTCTTATGGTTGTTAGCACGTATTCATTTCTTTCTTGCCTGCAAACAATATTGGCATCCCTGCCGAATGGATGATACTGTAGTGGGTGAGGAGTTACCGGTGAAAGCAACAGAACACAAGAGGATAGGGCTCGTGCTGGCATCAATCCATACAGGATCGGCCAATGCCCTCTGGTCTGATGTAGCCCGCTTCTCCCAAGGGCAAGGCAGTACCCTGTTTGTCTTTCCTGGAGGGAGGCTGGAGTGTTTGGAGGATCACGAGCACCTGCGTAACTCCCTCTATCCCTTGGTGCATGGCGGCAATCTTGACGGAATCATCGTCTGGGGCTCTTCCTTGGGTGGTTCTGTCAGCATCGAAGAGGTCCACCAGCAGTACCGACAGTTTGGCTCTCTGCCCTGTGTTACCCTAGGCATGAAGCGTGAAGGGTTTCCCGACATCGCCTTTGATGCCTACTCAGGCGTTATGGGAATCCTCCAGCACTGCATCACCGTCCATGGTGCAAAACGCATAGCCTTTATCCGAGGACCCGAGAACCACCAGTCCTCGATGGACCGCTACCGGGCCTATGTCGATACACTTGGTCAGAATGGTTTTATGCATGATCCCCTTCTGGTCAGCGACCCCTTCCCTTGGACTGAGGGGGACAAGGCAGTACAGCAGCTTGTGCAGGATCGTGGCCTTAAGCCAGGGGGCGACTTTGAAGTCCTTGCATGCTCAAGCGACATGATGATGTTCGCCTCCGGCAAGAAGCTGGAGGAGCTGGGATACAGCATACCTGAAGATATCAGGATAATCGGATTCAACGACAGCAGTGAAAGCCATCTCTTGAAGGTGCCCTGCACCACCGCAAAGATGCCTGTCAGGCAGATGGCCCTGATGGCCTGGACCATGATTGATACGATGGTGTACAAGGAGAGTGATTCATGGCCTGACATCCTCCTGCCTTGCGAATCGGTGATCCGCCAATCCTGTGGGTGTGAGTACTCCCTGGGAAGCTATGACCATGCCAAGGCCCTGTTTGCCAGCGAAGAGGCCTTCTTGTCCTATATCTCTGAAACCTTTGGCCTGGAGGCCCTAGCATCAAAAGAGGTTGCTGATCTCTTCCGCCTTAGTTCTGATTTGTCTGAACAGGCGGATGACAAGACAGTCTCTTCACTGCTGTCCAGGGTTGCGAGCCTGGTATATGCCTTCCTTGACAAGGGGGGCGACCCCAGCCAGCTCAGTGAGGCCCTGCACTGGTACTCCCTCTTCTATGCCAGCGAGGCCTTCTCCCTGAGGATGGGCGATGCCATCAGGGACCTTTTCCTGCGCCAGCACTCCCTGGTATCCCATGAACATGCCTATGCCCTCTCCATGCAGACCAAACGGCTCAACTCCTTCAAAAGCGACCTCCTTGGGGTACGGGCCCTCAGTTCCCATCCCCAGCTCCTCCACAGGCATCTTCCCTCCCTGGGTATCGGGGGGTGCCTGCTCGTTCTCAACGAAGATGAGCAGGTCAGCCGCTTTGTCGGAGGATTTGAGGCAGGGAGGCTGTACGACAAGGAGATCCTATTCAACAAGGCACTCTTGCTTCCTCCCTCCATCAACGAGTACCTGGCCATAGGTGTCTATGTGGTGGAGCCTCTGTTTATGGAGAACCAGCCCCTTGGCTATTTGGTGATGAGGACCACTGTCTTTGAGGGAAGCATCATGGAGGAGTTGCGAACTGCTTTGAGCAGTTCGATAAAGGCCTCCTTCCTCCTCGATGAGGCTAACAGGGCAAAGGAACTTGCAGAGCGTGCCCAGCGGTCACGCACTGAGTTCTTTGCCAATGTCAGTGAAGGGCTTCGCAACCCCCTTGATGAGATTCTGGTGCAGATGGAGAGCCTCAAGGAGGAGCAGTATGAGCCTTTGAAGCGTGCAATACACCAGGAGGTCTTCCAAGCGACTCATCTGTTGGACCTCTCCCTCAGTGAGACTGGCGAGCTGGAGCTCGAGCGGCAGGTCCTTGACCCCACCTCCTTAATTGAAGAGGTGTTGTGGAAGCACAGCATCCCGTATGAAGGCCCTGAGGCCTTGCCTGCCGTCATAGCCGACCGCTTCAGACTAGGGCAGGTCTTTACCATCCTCGCCAGCCATATGCAGAAGGAGGGGGAGCAGGTAAGCCTTGGCTGCGCTATCCTTTCTGAGGGTCTGGTCTTCTCCTTTACCTCCGCCTCCCCCGGCTGGCAGGCTGGCCTGAGCAAGCAGGACCCTGGCATCAGCCTTGCAGAGAGCATCATACTGCTCCATGGTGGCCTGTTCTGGTCCCAAGAGAATGCTGTCCACTTCAGACTCCCCTGGCCAACACTCTCCATGGAGTTGCCCCCTACTGGTTCCCTGCCCTTTGTCTATATTGCCGATGAGCAGGAGTATGTCATCGCACCTGAGTTCTCCACCATAGAAAAGGTCTCCTTGCTGAGCGCATCTGCCTTGCTGCAGAATAGCCGTGATTTCTCCAAGTTTGGAGGAATCCTGTGGGATGCTCGTAGGAAGAGCTCTGCCTTGATGCTCCTGTTGCACCAGATGGTCCATGCTAAGGAGGCAAGCCCCCTGGCCTTTGTCTGTCTGGGGTGTCCTAGCGGTGCCACCTCCCTCCGGGGGGCGCTCAACTTTGCCAGCGAAGAGCTTATGGTCATCTCCCTTGGCGAGATCCCCTCTGAGATAGCATCTCTGCTCTCCCCTACAGAGGGCTTTGCCATGCAATCGGAAAAGGAGTTCTGGATGCAAGAGGGAGGCAAGGAGCCCTCGCTGTTTGTCACCGATGCGCTCTCCCCTGCATTTTTCAGGGAGATCCGCAGGAGGGAGACCGGCTCATCGCTACCCATCGTACTGATTCGGGACTCCTATACCATACGTGAGGTTGATGAGCTGAGCCTTCTTCCCAACCTGCTGATAGTGCACTCCTCAGTGGTGACAAGCAGTGAGTTCCTCTCCCGCCTGATCGCCTTGGGAGGGGGGGAGGACCTGCTTCCCCCCCTGACCTCCGCCCTGGTAAAGAGGGCCCTTGTCTACATCGGCGATCATGCAACCAAACAGTTCTCACGCTGGCAGCTCGCTGAGGCGGTCAATGTCAGCGAAGACTACCTGACGCGTATCTTCCGCCGGGAGATCGGGCTCTCCCCCTGGGACTATCTGAACCGCCATCGTGTCCATCTCGCCACCGAGCTGCTCAGGCAGACCACCCTCACCATAAACGAGATAGCCGGTAGGACGGGTTTTCAGGACCAGGCCTATTTCTGTAGGGTCTTCAAGAAGATCAAGGGCTTTCCCCCAGGAAAAGTGCGGACCACCTAGAGCTTCATGACTGAAAAGTGCAAGAGTCTCCCTGCATTGTATCCCGAGCCTGTCATATCCTTTAGGCACGAGGTTCAATGGTTGTATGGCACAAGTAGAGAGTAAAAAACGAAGATCACAGTTGGGTAGGGATATCAGGCGCCATAGGTCGGTATACCTTCTATTGCTCTTTCCCCTGACCTATTACATCATCTTCAAGTACATCCCCATTTTCAATGGGCAGATCGCCTTCAAGGAGTATATGGCTCTCGATGGGGTGTTGGGCAGCGCCTGGGTAGGCCTGAAACACTTCAGGACCTTTACCTCTTCCTATTATTTCCTTGAGCTCATGCGCAACACGCTGATGTACAGTGTGGGAAAGCTGTTGTTCAGCCTCCCCTTGGCCATCATCCTTTCCATAACCATCTACGAGTGCAACAAGCCTGCCTTGCGGAAAATGGTGCAGACCCTTGCGTACCTGCCGCACTTTCTCTCATGGGTCATCATGTATGGGATCCTGCTTGCCCTTCTTGCCCCCGGGGACGGCATCATCAATGACATCATCAAGCTCTTTGGGGGAAAACCCATAGATTTCCTGACCAATACCCATGCGTTTCCCTGGATAGTCATCTTCAGCGATGCTTGGAAGGAGATGGGCTGGAGTGCCATCATCTTTATCGCCGCCCTGATGGGCATCGATCCATCACTCTTTGAGGCCGCCCTGGTGGAAGGGGCGACCTCCTGGCAGAGGGTGCGCTACATAACCTTGCCATCCATCAGGCCTGTGATCGTCATAGTCGTCCTGCTTCGCCTGGGAACCATCCTGGATGCAGGGTTCAACCAGATATTCATGCTCTACTCAACCCCTGTCCTCTCTGTAGCGGACATCATCGACACTTGGGTCTATCGTCAGGGCCTCTTGGAGTTCCAGTTCGGCCTTGCCACTGCGGTAGGGTTGTTCAAGGGCTTCATTGGAATGTTCCTTATCCTTGGCTCGAACCGCCTTGTCCGGCGCTTCGGCGGAAACTCACTCTTTTAGGAGCCAGATATGCTACTGAAACTACGAAAAAAACAGACAGGCTACCGAAGGGTGGGCAACACCTCCGTCGCCATCAAGCCAAGCAAGTCCGACTATGTATTCAACTTTTTGGTCGACCTGTTCCTTCTGGTCTTGCTTGTGATCATAGCAGTACCGCTATGGAGCACCATCACGCTTTCCTTCAGGCCCAACGACTATATTGGGAACAATCTGCAGGGGATGTTCCTCGCCCCCTGGGAATGGTCGTTCTCTGCCTATAAGGCCCTGTTGGG
>CAZGOK010000107.1:0-6724 GCA_964527665.1 uncultured Sphaerochaeta sp. | reverse complement strand
CAAGGAGCAAATAATGGCAGAGTCGGTTAGCAGTTGCGTCAAACGAATCGTGGACAAGTCCCCCTTCATTCATGAGATGCTCATCAATGGCATCCTATCCTTCAGCAACTACGCCCAGGCCATCCACCCCGAGGTGGAGAGGGCCTATGGCAAGGAGGTGAAGAGCTCTGCCATCGTCATGGCCCTGAGGCGCTATGGTGAGGAGTTGAAGGCGCGTACCATCAAGGAGGAGTACAGCAGTGTCGAGTATGGAATGGTTATGAAGACCAACATCTTTGACCTCAACCTTGTCAGGCGTGACAGTTTCATCAGCAAGCTTGGTGCCCTCTATGGCCAGGTATCCACCGAAAAAGGTGATTTTTTGAACATCACCATAGGAAGCCATGAGGTCTCCCTCGCTGTCAGCGAGAAGTACCGCTCCCTGGTGACCGAGCTTGCCAAGGATGAGGAGGTCCTGCACGAGATGGAGGACCTTGTCGCCCTTTCTCTGGTCTTTACCGGCGATTTCCTGCAGACCCCCGGGGTGGTCTATGAGGCGGTGCGTCGCCTTGCCTGGGAGCAGATCAACGTCATAGAGATAGTCTCCACCATGAATGAGCTTACCTTTGTCATCAAGCGGGAGGACTCCATGAAGGCCTTCGATGTGCTGCAGGGTTTTCTCGGTGCAAAATAGGACGATCACAGTAATTACAGGTGGGTATGACAGCGGAAAGACCACAGCCTTGCTTGCGCTCCTCAAGGAGAAAAACCTCCCCCCCGACCATCTTTGTGGCTTCGTTTCCCTTGCCAATGGAGAAAAAACCTGCTATAGACTGAAGGACCTCTTTTCAGGGGAAGAGCGGGTGGCCGTCGATGAGAGAGCCATGCCATCGGGACGCAAACAGGGAAGGTTCTTTGTCGATGATGCTGTCTTTTCCTGGGCCAACGCCCAGATAGCCGAGCATCTGGGTACTGCACACCTTTGCGTCTTCGATGAGGTGGGAAGGTTTGAGCTTGAGGGCAGGGGGTTTGACCCATCCTTCAGAAGGGCACTGGAACAACCTGGTTTGGATGTGGTGGCTACGGTGCGCCTCTCCTTTCTCCAGGAGGTCATCGGTCACTACGCCCTTGATAGGGATGCCCTTATCATCCAGGCCCTGTGATCAAAGGTGAGGATGGGCGACGATGAATGAACTCTTATGGTTTTTGCTTCTTGTATTGGATTTCGCAGCTATCATGCTTGCCTATAGGTTCTGGGGAAAGCTGGGTCTCTACATCTGGATTCCCATCAGCATCATCCTTGCCAACATCCAGGTCACCAAGAATGTGTCGATATTCGGCATCGAGGCGACGCTGGGCAACATAGTCTATGCAACCAGCTTCCTGGTCACCGACATCCTCAGTGAAATCTACGGCAAGAAGGAGTCCTCCAAGGCTGTGAAGTTCGGTTTCTTCGCCCTGCTTTCGATGACTGTCCTCATGCAGGTCGCCCTGCTTTTCGAACCCTCATCCTCAGACATCGCACACCCTGCCTTAGAGACCATATTCGGCCTTATGCCGCGCATTGCCATCGCTTCCCTGGTCGCCTACCTCCTGAGCAATACCCACGACATCTGGGCCTTTGCCTTCTGGAAGGAGAAGAAGCCGGGTAGGGGGTACCTCTGGCTGAGGAACAACCTCAGCACCTTTGCCAGCCAGCTCATCGATACGCTGGTCTTCACCTTCATTGCCTTCTGGGGTGTCTACCCCAGTTCTGTGCTCATCCAGATACTCATCAGCACCTTTGTGCTGAAGTGGGTGGTGGCTGTCTTCGACACCCCGTTCATCTATCTGGCCAGGCACTGGTATGAGAGGGGAAAGATCCCGACCCCCACTATGTAGTGGCGGGTAGGATTCTTGCCAGCTCAGCTCGGCACGCCTCGGTCCCTGCATAGAAGGAGGGGGAGAAGGGCTTTCTCTCCAGGACAAAGCTGTCGTCATAGACAAAGGGCCTAGTATCCACATACTGGATATCCATCCCGCAGGCGAGCAAGACCGCATGGCTTGCCACTATGTCCCAGACATAACAGCTCTGGTTCACACACCCTTGGATGTGCGAGTGGATCACCGGGGCGAGCATGTGCAGGATGCTGCTGCCGAAGATTCTCACCTTGCCATGGAAGCGTGAGAAGTCCATCAGGCGCTGTCCGCTCGACCCCATGGTCACCTGCCTGGGCCTGTCCTTGTCCCCGCTCAGGGTCCAGCTCTTGCCGTTGACAAGGAGTTCCGAACCCGGGTCAAGGCGAACAAACAGGCTTTCGCATCCTATGCCCCACCGTGGGGCTGCTATGTAGGCCCCCACTGGCTTGCGGTCCTTGTCCAGGATGCCCAGTGCGACTGCCCAGGAGGGCAGGCCTTGGGAGTAGACATCAGTTCCGTCTATGGGGTCCAGCACAAAGGTATAGGGTGCTTCAGGATCGAATGCGGTGAGCTTCTCTTCGCTGATGATGTTCGCTTCGGGAAAGAGGGAGCTGACCACACTGAGGATCCTTTTGGAGATGGCGAGGTCTGTCTCGGTGATGACCGAGCCGTCGCTTTTGTAGGAGCGGTGAATCTCCCCTTGTTGCTCTTTGGCATAGAGCCCTGCATCCTCCACAGCCTTGGCCAGTATGTCGAGTTTTTCCTTTTCAAGTTGTATTTCCATTCTATTGCATAACCTTCTTGCTCATGATAGGGTAATGGCGCTTATGCAAATGCCTATCGCCACGATCGTTCAATCGTATATCAAAAGCAGCCCTGCCTACAAGGCGTATGCCAGCGGAGCTTCTTCACTCTTGGTCCAAGGCCTGGAAGGGTACCCTTTGGCCCTCTTTTTGCGTCTGCTCAGCAGGCGGGAAAAGAAGCGCATCTGGGTGATCTGCCCCACTGAGGAGAGCGCCCTTGCCCTGTTGAAGGACAACGGCTTTCACGTCGATGCAAAATCTGTCATGCAGACGCCCCTGAGCAAGGAGGAGGTAAGGACCATCTACCTTCCCAGCCATGGGCGCAAGCTTTACTCCTCCTTTGCCGGCGATGACATCGAATACTCCCAGCTGAAACGTCTCTCCTCCATCAAGGAGTGTTCGCACGGGATCATAGTCACCCACCTGAGGCCCTTTGTCAGCCAGGTGGTTTCCCCCAAGGCCCTAGGGGATGCTGAGCTTACCATACGCGTCGATACACCGTTTGACCCGACCATGCTCTCCGAGGAGCTAGGAGGGGCAGGGTATATCAATACGGTAGCCACCTCCTCCCCCGGGGAGTTCAGCGTGCGCGGTGAGGTCATGGATATCTTTCCCTACGAAAGCGACAGCCCCTACCGCATCTACGCCGACTGGGACAAGGTGGGCAAGATACGCGCCTTCAACCCCATTACCCAGGAGACCACCGATAAGATCAGCAGCTTCTCCCTTTCCTTGGTCGACGCCTCCAGTGCGAAGCTGCTCACCTCATCCATTGAGGAATATTTCTCCAAGGACGATTTCTTCTGCTTTGTCGGCGACCAGAGGCTCGCCACCAGCTATCACAGCCTCACCCTCGAGGCGAAGGCCCTCTACCGTGAGGCTTTCTTGGAAGACCGTGAGGCTCTCAAGCCCGACCAGCTCCTGTTTGATTTCCCCGCTTTCCAAAAGCGTGTGCTCAAGGCGATGACGCTGGTGGACATCTCAGGCCAGGACGATGGTGCCTACAGTTTTGACATCGGGGGCCCCCGTTCCTATTTTGGCAACTTCGTCCTGCTCAAGGAGGAGTTGCTCAGTCTGATCAAGGGTGGGTGGACTGTGACGATCTTTGCTGAAAACCTTCTGCAGAGGCAGCGCCTCCAGCAGATGCTCAGTGATTTCCCCTCCCTGCAGTGGGAGACCCAGGAGATATCAGGGGGGTTCTCCCTCTCCAGTGAGAAGGTCATTGCGATCTGCGAGCATGAGATCTTCGGGCGCCGCCGTCAGGTGGTCAAGACACTGCAGCACACCCAGTCCTCCCCGCTGGACTCCTTTGTCGACCTCAACGAGGGCGACTATGTCGTCCACATGAACTACGGGGTGGGCCAGTTTGTCAAGATCGACCGCGTCTCCTCCTTTGACCGCGAGCGGGACTTCATCAAGATAGAGTACTCCGGCAGCGAGATGCTCTATGTCCCCATCGAGCAGGCGAACCTGGTCCAGCGCTACATAGGCAGTGAGAAGGGGGAACCCCGAAAGGACACCCTTGGGGGCCAGGGATGGGAGAACAAGAAGAAAAAGGCCCGCAAAAGTGCGGATGACCTTGCCAAGCACCTCATCGCCCTCTATGCCAAGCGCAAGAACAGCGTGGGCTTCGCCTACCCCAAGGATACCGACTGGCAGCTGCAGTTCGAGGCCTCCTTTCCCTTTGATGAGACAGTCGACCAGCTCACCTGCGTCGAGGACATCAAAAGCGATATGGAAAACCCGATGGTCATGGACCGCCTCGTCTGTGGGGACGTCGGCTATGGCAAGACTGAGATAGCCTTCCGAGCCGCCTTCAAGGCGGTGATGGGGGGCAAGCAGGTTGCCTTCCTCGCCCCCACCACCATCCTGGCCGAACAGCACTACGACAACTTCATCAAGCGTGTGGGCTCCTTTCCCATCAGGTGTGCCCACCTGTCACGCATCGTGCCCAAGGGCGAGCAGAAAAAGACCCTGCTTGCTGTTGCCGAAGGCAAGGTGGACATCCTGTTCGGCACCCATAGGATCTTGCAGAAGGACCTGCTCTACCGTGACCTCGGCCTCTTGGTCGTGGATGAGGAGCAGCGCTTCGGAGTAAAGGACAAGGAGCGCATCAAGACGATGCGGACCAGCATCGACTCACTCTCCCTAAGTGCGACCCCCATTCCCAGGACGCTGTACATGTCGCTGTTGAAGATACGCGACATGTCCCTGCTTACCACCCCTCCCATAGCCAGGAGGCCCATCAAGACCACCATTGACGAGTATGACGAGTACGTCATCTACCGCGCCATCCGCGAGGAGGTCGCCCGGGGTGGGCAGGCATTCTATTTGCACAACAGGATCGAGACGCTGGAGAATGTGGTCAGCCAGCTTTCACAGAACATGCCCGAGCTCATCATAGAGAGCGCCCACGGCCAGATGGACAGTTCCAAGCTTGAGGATACGATGCGCCGCTTTGTCCATCAGGGCATCCAGGTCCTGGTATCGACGACCATCATTGAAAACGGCATCGACATTCCCAATGTGAATACCATCATCATCGACCGTGCCGACCGCTACGGGTTGAGCCAGCTCTACCAGTTGCGCGGAAGGGTGGGGCGCAATGACCGCCAGGCCTATGCCTACCTCTTCTACCCCCAGGGCAGCGCCCTCAGCGAGATAGCGGTAAAGAGGCTGAAGATCATCAGCGAGAGCACCGAGCTCGGCTCGGGCTTCAAGGTCGCCATGAAGGATATGGAGATCAGGGGGACGGGCAACCTCCTTGGGCGTGAGCAGAGCGGGCAGCTTGCATCGGTGGGACTGGACATGTATATCAGAATCTTGGATGAGGCTATCGCCGACCTGCAGAATAGTGGCGAGCGCGAAGAGGAGAAAGAGGTCTTCCTGGAACTCGAATACACCGGCTTCATACCAGACTCCTACATCAAGGCTCCCCAGGTCAAGTTCGACATCTACCGCAAGATATCCTCCATCGCCGATGAAAAGCAGTTGCAACAGCTCAACAGCGAGCTGGCAGACAGGTTCGGCCCTCTTCCTGAAGAGGTGGCGAACCTGCTCTACATTGCCGAGATCAAGATACTCTGTCGCAAGCTTTCCATTGTCCACCTGACCGACCGCAAAGGGGTGGTCACCTTGGAGTTCGGCAGGGTAGCGAAGCTGAATGTGAACAAGGTGATGGCCCTCATCGCCTTGAGCAACAAGCGAGTCACCCTGGACCCCCGGCGGATGAACTTCATGTATATAAAGATTGATGCAGTCTCCTTGCGTGACAAGGCCCTGTTCCTTATGGAACAGTTGCAGCGACTGCTGTAGGAGGTCTGATGGATACCATATTTGACGAGTTTCCCCAGCTTGGTAAGGTGGAGATGCGTGAAGCGGGCACACAAAGAAAGATTAAAAGCTTTGTCTTGCGTTCCAGCGGCCTCAAGCCTTTCCAGCTTGAAGCGTTGCGACAGTTTTACCCGACCCATGTGGTGGAGTATCAGAAAGAGACCCTTGATTTCACCACTGTGTTCGGCAACGACAAGCCGGTGATCATCGAGATAGGATTCGGCATGGGCACCTCGTCGCACAGGATCGCCAAAGAGCGCTCTGATTATAACTATCTGGGTCTTGAGGTATTCCTCTCCGGCTTTGCCAAGCTGCTCAGCCTCATTGGTAAGGACAGCCTTACAAACATACGTATCATGCGCTTTGATGCCGTGGAGGTCCTCACCCATATGATAGCCGACTCCTCGGTTGCAGGCTTCCATATCTTCTTTCCCGACCCTTGGCCAAAGAAGAAACACCATAAGAGAAGGCTCATCCAGGAGAGCTTGGCAACACTGTTGGCAAGCAAACTGCAAAAGGGCGGGTACATCTACTGTGTCACCGACTGGGAGGAGTATGCCTACCAGATGCTTGATGTCTTTGCCAAGGTGCCCTCCCTGACCAATCCCCATGAGGGCTTTGCCCCTCCCAAAGCGTGGAGGCCCACCACCAGCTTTGAGCAGAAGGGCCTTGCACAGGAGTTCCCCATCAATGAGGTGTGGGTGGAGAAG